>JACPIQ010000100.1 GCA_016188005.1 Candidatus Rokuibacteriota bacterium
CCAGGCCTTCGAAAACCGCCGTCAACGAGAAACGGCCTTGCACGGAGTGCTCCGAATGCCGTAAACAGAGAACAGCCGCTGGCCCTCCGGGTGGTGGAATCGTTTGAGAAACGCCTGGGGGAAAGCTTTTGGGAAATGACACGGGAGGAGACCTCGATGCTGGAGTCCTCGGTCTTGTCGGATCCGCGGTTCCTGTGGAACGCGATGGCCGGCTACCTCGTGACGCTGGTCGGGGCCGTCCTGATAGTGGCGGCGGGGCTGTGGATGTCCCGGGCTGGCCCGTGGGCTCTCATCGCCCGAAGGCCACTGGCCTGGCAAGCCCTCGGTGCCGCCGGCTGCTCTCTGTTCATGCTCGGGATCCTGTGGTTGCTCGTCGCGCTCATGCGCACCGGGGCAGTGGCGTGGTAAACGCTGCTGAGCCGGGGAAGTGATCCTGGCGCCGCGACCGCCTGGCCCCCCGTGAGACGCTTCATCGCAGGGGATCCTTGACCTGCGCGTCGTCCCGGGCCGTTCTCCTGGCCGGTGCACTCACGTCCCCCTGCCGACGCCCCCCGCTCAGCGTGGGCGTCCCGCGCTCCTGATACTCTGGATCCCGAGCCATGTGGAGATCAACGCGGTCCCCCGTCCCGGTGGCGCGCGCCCAGGGCCGGCGGGGGAGGTCGTCGGCTTCCGATAAGGGTCTGATTCCTTCCTGCGCTCCTGGCAACGCTCCGGCGCCCGGTTGCCCAAGCGGATCCCGACGGGGCGCAGGGCGTGCCGCCGTGAGCCTGCTGCTGGGGCTTGCCGTCGCGCTCTCCGGTTGTGCCGAGCTGGCCGGCCGACTGGGCATCCAGGACGAGCGTGACCGCATGACCCACGCGAAGTTCCTCGCGCGCGCTCGTGCCGGGGACGCCGAGAGCCGGAACCTGCTGGGCTTCATGCTGTACTTCGGCGAAGGGGTCCCGAGGAATCGCGCCGAAGCTCACCGCTGGTTCCATGCGGCAGCGAGCCAGGGGAACCTCCGGGCACAGCGGAATCTGGCGGTCATGCACTATCTCGGCGCCGGGGTCCCGAGGGATCTGGCCGAGGCCGAACGATACTTCGACCTGGCACGGGAGAACGTGGCCGCGGGGGCCGACGCGGCCTCGCCCTTCCAGGTGTACGGGAGCATCGGCGAGGTCGTCGAGCGGGGCGGCGCCCGGGTGCAGGCCGAGCCACGGCCGGGTGAGGCCCTCTACGTGACATTCTGCGCCGGGTGCCACGGCCTGAACGGCGTCGCGGCCTACGTGGGCTCGCCCTCCTTCGCCATAGGCGAGCGGCTGGAGCGGAGCGACGCGGCACTGCTTGGCAGCATCCTGAACGGAATCGGCGAGATGCCGGAGTGGGGCAACAAGCTCCCGCGGGGGGAGCTGGTCGATGTGCTCCGGTTCGTACGGTCCTTCCCCTCACAGCACGAGCTGGGGATCTTGCAGGAGCTCAGGCGCCCTCCCGGACTGTACTTCCTGTTCGGCCCCATGAGGCAGAACCCCGCCGCGTATCAGCCAGGTGACGAGGACGACGTCGAGAGGGCGATCAAGCGGCGGCGGCCCTGACGTATATTCCTGGCTCGGAATCCACGCCTTGCGCTACCTTGGGCCGATCTTCACCGATCCCGCGGCCCGGCTGGACCGGACGCGCATCCGGTCATCCCTGACCCCGTACCTGAGCCTGCCGGACGTCGTTCGGCCGGACCTCTTCCGACCAACCCCGATCTCGCCGCCGCCCTGCGGGGGCAGGTCCGCGTTCAGCTCAAGAGCCTGCAGAAGCCCGAGAACGCCCGAGTCCGAGCCCTGGGCTTTCCGGTCTGGCGCGCGGAGTTCGAGAAGGACCTGGCCGCGGTGCGCGAGCCACCCCAATGGCTGCGGTCAGCACCACACTCCCGCCGTGTGGACCTATAGATGGTGAAGCCCTGCTCGCCGATCTCGAAGCCTTGACGGCGGAGGACGCGCTGCCGGCGGACTTCGTCGACCTCGGCGAGGACATGGAGTTCAAGGTCGAGACCCGGGAAGGAGAGTGCATGGCCTGAGGTCTCGACCGTCGCCGACAGCGAGCAGGAAGGCGGGGAACGAATTACACGCGATCGTGAAAGTTCTACAGTCTGATCCGTCCGTGACACGGCTCTCGCAGACACGCGGTGGCTGCAACTCTCCACCAGCAGGCGCTTCTTGGTCGAACAACCGCCGCCGGGTCGATCCTGGCATCCGACTTGCTCCGCAGGCAGGGCGTGCTCAGAGCCGCCGCCGGGCGGCCCGCAATTCAGAAAGGAGGACACACACGTGATGAACATTCGAGCGATGCGTCGCTGTATCCCATTCATGGCAGTGCTGGTTGGCGCGGTGGCCTGGACCCCGAGCGCCCTCGCGCAGCTCGACGGGGAACTGGCCGAGCCGAGATGGGTCGACGGGAAGGTCGCCGACGTCGAGTCTGCCGGAAGCATGGTGACGATGCTGCGGCTGGACGACGGCACGCAGATCAGCGTCCCCATGGCGAGCACGGCGCCGGGGAGCGAGGTGCGGGTTGGCACCCAGGTGAGCGCCCAGTATCTGGACACCCCGGGCGGGAAGGTCGCAGTGCTTCTGCGAGTCCAGGGCGACGTGCAGGCGCCCTGACGGGTCGTCACGCGTGATGGGTCCGAAGGGTCAGGCGCCGGCCCGATCCTTCGGACCCATGTGACGGCGCCTCACAGGCGCAAGGAGTGCAGGCACGCATGGTCCGCGAGGTCAACGCGCGCCGTCGAGGATGAACCTCTCGGCGGGCAGAGCGGCAGTCATGCGGTCCCGCCCCTCCCGCTTGGCGCGATAGCTTCCCGCGGACGGCTCGGCGGACCTCCCGCTACAGCGTCTCTTCCATGTGCCGGCGGTTGAAGAGACCGGTGAGCGGATCCCTGATGGACTGGCTCCGGAGGACGTCGCGCAGCTTCACATTGGCCACGCCCAGCGCGAGGTGGGCGGCGACGGCCTCGGCACGGCGGCGGGTCGCGTCCACCACCCCGGGCGCCCGCGCCTGTGCGCGCGCCCCGACATGGAGCACCCCCAGCGCCTCCCCCTGGGCCACGAGGCCTCTGCTCACCATCCTGCCCCCCGTTCCGACGGAGGCCAATCGTGGGGGCGTCCCTGAAGCCGCCGGACGCCATCGACGTCACCAGGATGACGCCGACGCGATGGCCACGCGACACGGGCAAGGGGCCGTCCTCGTGCTGGAGCGACGGCGTCCTGGCCCCGCGCGGGCCGCGAATCACCCAACCACGGTAATCCTCGGCGAGAGGGGCCCCGTTCGTGTAGGATGACGTGCGGAGTTCGCGATCCAACCGGGGCTGCAACGGCGCGGAGGCGGAGTCGAAACCCACCTGCGAGAGGGCAGGTGGCAGGTTTCCATTCGCTGCTCGGCTTGGGGGGAGCCGTGACACGAGGCGTTCTGTCCAGCCTGCGCGTCCGCCTGGCGGTGCTCGTCCTCCTGGCCCTCGTTCCGGCACTGGGACTCATCTTCTACGCGGCGCGGGAAGACCGTCGCCTGGCCGCGGTGCAGGCGGAGGACGACGCCCTCCGGATCGTCCGCCTCGCTGCCCTCCAGCACTCCCAGATGGTCGAGGCGGCGCACCATCTCCTCGTCGGCCTGACCCAGCTTCCCGCTGTGAGGAGTCTCGACGCGGAGGCGTGCGCGAAGACCTTCGCCGGCATGCTCGTGGACTTCCCGTCTTACTCGAACATCGGGGCCGCGAAGCCGAACGGCGATATCTTTTGCAGCGCCGTGCCGCTGCCCGGCCCGATCAACCTGGCGGACCGGGAGCATTTCCAGCGCGTCCTCCGGACTCGTGCCTTCGTCGCCAGCAAGTTCGTGATTGCCCGGACCACGGGCAAGCCGACGATCATCTTCCTCTATCCCCTCGTGGAAGGGTCCAGCGTCGTCCGGGCCGTCGTCACCATTGTCCTGGATCTCGACTGGCTCCACCGCCTGGCCGAGCAGGCCTCGCTGCCGCCGGGATCGACGTTCTCCGTCGTCGACGAGGACGGGGTGTTCCTGGCTCGCTATCCTGACCCGCGAGACTGGGTCGGGAGGGTCGTGCCGGACGCGCCCATCACTCGGGCCGTGCTGTCGGGATTGACCGAGGGCACTGTCGAGGCGCAGGGGCTCGATGGGATTCGACGTCTGTACGCGTACACCCGGCTTCCCACGGATGCCCAGACGGGAGCGGTGTACATCGGCATCGGGACCCCGACTGCCGTCGTCTTCGCCGCCGCAGACCGGGCCCTGACACGTAATCTCCGCGGGCTCGGGCTCGTGGCAGCCCTGGCTCTCGCGGCGACGTGGATCGCCGGCAACCTGCTGATCCTGCGCCGGGTGCATCCCCTCGTGAGGGCGACGCAGCGGCTGGGGGCGGGGGATCTGACCGCGCGCACCGGGCTCGCGTCCCGGACAGGGTCGGACGAGCTCAGCCAGCTCGCCAGCGCGTTCGACGACATGGCCGCCGCGCTGGAGCAGCGGACGGCAGACCGGCAGAGGGCCATCGACGCCCTCAAGGCGAGCGAGACCCGCTTCCGGTCGGTGGCGCGGTCCGCCGCCGACGCGATCATGGTCGCGAGCGGGGACGGGATCGTGGTGTTCTCCAACCCTGCGGCGCAGGCGATGTTCGGGTACGCGGAGGACGAGCTGCTGGGGCGGCCACTCACGCTGCTGATGCCGGAGCGCCATCGCGAGTCCCACCAGGCCGGTCTCGACCGGCTGGGAGCCACCGGCGAGTCGCCCTTGCTCGGCAAGGTGGTCGATCTCCGGGGGAGAAGGAAGGACGGCACGGAATTCCCGCTGGAGCTGCAGCTGGCCAGCTGGGAGACAGCCGGCCAGCGGTTTCTGAGCGGGGTGATTCGCGACGTCACCGAGCGCAGGCGCGCGGAGCACGCGCAAACGATGGGGCTCGCCGTGGCCCAGATTCTCGCGGAGGCGGCGACCCTGGAGGAGGCGATGCCGGGCCTCCTCGAGGCGGTCTGCGAGGGCCAGGCCTGGGAGCTCGCCGAGCTGTGGACGGTGGAGCCCGAGGCGAACGTGCTGCGCTGGCAAGGCGCCTGGCATCGGCCGGGACTCGAGCCTGGCGAGTTCCTGGCGCTGAGCCGCGACACCTCCTTCGCGCCAGGGTTGGGGTTGCCGGGTCGGGTGTGGGCCAGCGGCCAGCCGGCGTGGACCGCGGACGTTCTGGCCGACCCCGGGTTCACCCGGGCGTCTGTCGCCACGGCCGTGGGCCTCCACGGCGCGTGTGCCGTTCCCGTGTACGGGGCGGCGCCGGCGGGAGTGCTCGTGTGCTTCAGCCAGGCGACCCGGGTGCGCGATGACGACGTGGTGGCGGCCATGCAGGCCGCGTGCGAACGGATCGGCCACTTCATCGAGCGGAAGCACGCCGAGGCGGCCCTCCGGGGGAGCGAGGCGCAGGTGCTCCAGCTCCAGCGGCTGGAATCGGTGGGGCGGCTCGCGGGTGGCGTGGCGCACGATTTCAACAACCTCCTGACCGTGATCCTGGGTCGCAGTCAGCTCCTGCTGGCTCGCTCCGAGGTCGACGAACGGGTGCGCCGGGACATCACCCTGATCGAGCAGACGGCGATGCGAGCGGCCTCGCTCACCAAGCAGCTCCTGGCCTTCAGCCGGCGACAGATGCTGGAGCCCCAGGTTCTGGATCTCAACGGCATCGTCTCCGGCATGGTCGTGATGCTCCGGCGGCTCATCGGCGAGGACATCGATCTCGCGGTCCGTCCCGGTCCGGACCTGGGCCACGTCAGCGCCGACCCTGGGCAGCTGGAGCAGGTGCTCGTCAACCTGGTCGTCAATGCCCGTGATGCCATGCCCCAGGGCGGGCACCTCACCCTCGAGACGGCCAACGTCGAGCTCGATGCCCGGTCTGCGCGCCGGCACCCGGGCGCGCGCCCGGGGTCCTACGTGACCCTTGCGGTGAGCGACACGGGCATCGGCATGGATGCCGAGGTCCAGGCGCGCGTCTTCGAGCCCTTCTTCACGACGAAGGAGCCCGGCAAGGGGACGGGGCTGGGCCTGTCCACCGTGTACGGCATCGTGAAGCAAAGTGACGGCTACATCGCCCTGTCGAGCGAGCCCGGGCGTGGCACCACCTTCACCATCTACCTGCCCCGCGTGGAGGCTCCGGTCGCGGAGGAGGGGCCGGTGGCCTCGACGCCGGCCGGGGGGGGTGCGGAGACGGTTCTCGTGGTGGAGGACGAGGCCGAGGTCCGGGCACTCGCCTGCGAGGTGCTGGGACAGAGCGGATACACCGTCCTTGCGGCGAGCGAGGCGGCCGAGGCCCTGGGGATCGCCGAACGGCACGAGGGTCCCATTCATCTCCTGCTGACGGACGTGGTGATGCCGCACATGAGCGGCCCCCAGCTCGTGAAGGAGATCACCCCGCTCCGGCCCGGGATGAAGGTGCTGTACATGTCTGGTTACACGGCCGACGCGATGGCCCGGCACGGCATCCTGGACCGGGGCATGATCCTGCTCCAGAAGCCGTTCCTGCCCCAGGCACTCGCCCAGAAGGTGCGCGAGGCCCTGGACAGGGCGCCATAGACGGTGGCGAGGGCAGCGATGAGCGAGCGAGTGGGGTTCATCGGGCTGGGGACCATGGGGATGCCGATGGCGGCGAACCTGGCCAGGGCCGGTCTCGGGCTGGTCGTCCACGACAGCAGTCGCGCAGCCGCCGAGGCCGGCGGCGGGCTGCCGGGGGCACGCCTGGCCGCTTCTCCTGCCGAGGTGGCGGCGGCCGCGGACGTGGTCTTCACCTGTCTCCCCAACGACGCCATCGTCCTCGAGGTCTATCTGGGCGCCGCCGGCCTCTCCGCGGGGGCGCGACCGGGCCTCGTCACCTGCGACTGCTCCACGGTGAGCCCGGCGGTCACGGTGGAGATCAGCGGGAGGCTCGGACCCCGGGGCGTCAGCCACATGGACACGCCCATGCTCGGGTCGCAGCCCCAGGCGGTGGACGGGCAGATCTTCTTCATCGTGGGGGGGGAGGCGGCGACGGTGGCGCGGATCGCGCCCTACCTGGCCATCATGGGCAAGCAGCACATGTACGCCGGCCCCTCGGGCGCGGGCAACCGGGTGAAGCTCATCCACAACGGGCTCGCAGCGGTGACCTCGGTGGCGGTGGCGGAGGCGCTGGCCATCTGCGTGCAGGCCGGCGTCGATCCCGCGACGTTCTACGAGATCGTCCGCAACGGGGGCGGGATGGCCTATGGCACCTACTTCGAGCGCCGCGTCCGGCGCATCCTCGACGGGGACTTCTCGCCCACCTTCACGCTGGCGCTGATGCGCAAGGACGCGGGGCTGGCGCTGGAGCTGGCGCGCGCCGCGGGCGTGCCCGCGGCGATGCTGGCAGAAGCCGGGCGCACGTATGACGAGGCCGCGGAGCGGGGGTGGGGGCGGGAGGACTTCTCGGCCGTCACCCACGTGATCGAGACGCGCATCGGCCGCCGGCTCTCGGAGCGATAGCGCCCCGAAAGAGGCTGCGGGGGAGCCACGCGGGGCGCGCGGCCGGCTACAGCCGCAAGGCCAGCTCGGTGGCCCCGTGGACTGCGGCCGCGAGATCGCCGGGGGCCACGCTGTCGCCGGTGGCGAAGACGGTGAGACCCTCGGCCTCGAGCCCGCGCTGGAGCGCGTCGTCTGGGATGAGCGTGCCCTCCACGACGACCAGCGCTGCGGGGGCGACGGCGGGCTGGCAGGCCGCGTCGGTGTAGCGGACGCTCCCCGCCTCGATCGCCTCGGCGCGCGCTCCGGTCAGGATGCGGACGCCGAGACGGCCGAGCTCTCCGGTGAGGCCCCGGCGCGTCTGCGGCTCCACATCCCTGGCCACGTCGCGCCCAGGCGCCAGCAGCGTCACCTCCCAGCCGCCCTCGCGAAGGTAGCAGGCCGCCTCGCAGGCTGCGCTGCCGCCTCCGAGGACGACGGCCGGGCCCGCTCCGCGCCCATTGCCCGCCAGGCATTGCTCGACGGTGCTCACGTGGGGGGCGTCCATGCCGGGCAGCGGCGGCAGCCTGACGCGCGCACCTGCGGCGACGACCACGACATGCGCGGCGAGTCGGGCGATCTCCTCGCGCGTGGCCGGGGCGCCGAGCCTCACCGCGACGCCGGCCTCCGCGAGCCGGCGCGTCCAGAGCGGCACCAGCTCGCCCACCTCGCGCTTAAAGGCGGGGCGGTCGGCGAGCCTGAGCCGGCCGCCGAGCGCCCCGGCGGCCTCGAGGAGCGTCACCTCGTGGCCGCGCCGGCGCGCCACGAGGGCCGCCTGCATCCCCGCGGGGCCGCCGCCCACCACGACGATGCGGCGGCGTGGCGCGGCGGGCCGAGGCGGGAACTCCGCCTCCTGCCCCATCTCGGGGTTGACGGCGCAGCGGATAGGCTCGGCCTTCATGAGCCGCGCCAGGCACTCATTGCACGTGATGCAGCGCAGGAGATCCTCACGCCGTCCTGCACGGGCCTTGCGGGGCAGGTCGGGGTCGGCGAGCAGCGCGCGCCCCATGGCGACCAGGTGGGCCTCGCCGCGCTCGACCACCTCCTCGGCCACCGCCGGGTCGTTGATCCGGCCCACCGCGGCCACCGGGATGCCCAGCGTCTCGCTGAAGCGGGCGGCTTGAGTCCGCAGGCAGGCCTGGGGCCAGCCGAGCGGCTGGACGATCCACTGGAACGAGCCGTAGGTTCCCGCGGAGACGATCAGGGCGTCCACTCCGGCCTCCTGGAGCCAGCGGCTGAAGTGGAGCGTGTCCTCGAGCGTCAGTCCGCCGGGCAGCCTGTCCTCCGCCGAGAGCTTGTACAGGAGGGGGAAGCCGCGGCCGAGCCGCTCGCGGATCCCCCGCACCACGGCCAGCGCGAAGCGGGCTCGCCCGGCCAGGTCGCCGCCCCACTGATCGGTGCGCTGGTTGGCGAGCGGGCTGAGGAACTGGTGGATCAGATAGCCGTGGCTGCCGTGCAGCTCGATGGCGTCGAAGCCCGCCTGCCGGGCGCGGGCCGCAGCCTCGACGAAGCGCTCCACGAGCGCCGGGATCTCCTGGCTCTCGAGCGCGCGCGGCAGCTCGCGGACCATGGGGCAGGGGATGGCCGAGGGTGCCACCGGCTGGCGGCCGGAGACGCGAAGGCTCATCTGCCGGCCGGCGTGATAGAGCTGCATGGAAATGGGCACGCCGTGGGCGTGCACGGCCTCCGATACCCGCCGCAGGCCCTCGAGCATCCCGTCGTCGTCGGCGCGAAGCGCCACCGGGAAGGGGGCGCCCGAGGCATCCACCGCGGTGGCCTCGGTGGTCACGAGCGCGACGCCGCCCTCGGCGCGCCGCGCGAGGTAGCGGACGAGGCGGTCGGTGGCGCGCCCCTCGGCGCTCGCGAAGCCCGAGCCCATGGCGGCCATGATGAGCCGGTGCTGGAGCCGGAGCGTGCCGATGTGGATGGGGCTCCAGAGCGCGGCCCCGCCCCTCATGCGTCGAGCCTCATCATGGGCGCGATGCTGAGCCGCCGCTGCTCCCCCCGATGCCGATGGCACCGCCACGTCGGTCTACGTCGGCAGGCGCGAGACTAGACGTGAAGTCATGGCGCGCGGCGCGAACGGCTGGCTCGGTCCGTCCGTGAACGTGCTGCCAACGTCGCAGCCGAGACTCGCCGTCATGCCAACCCCAGATACGCCTTCTTCACGGAGGAGGTCCCCATCAGCTGCGCCGCGTCGCCCTCGAGGGCCACTCGGGCGTTCTCGAGGACGTAGCCGTAATCGGCGATCTGCAGGACCTGCTGTACGTTCTGCTCGACGATCACGATCGTCATTCCGGACTTTCTCAGCCTGACGACGACCTCGAGGATGTCGGCGATGACTTTCGGCCCCAGGCCGAGGCTCGGTTCGTCGAGCATGCAGAGCGTCGGGGCCGTCATCAAGGCCCGCGCGATCGACAGCATCTGCTGCTCGCCGCCACTCATCGTCCCGGCCAGTTGCCGCCGGCGCTCGAAGAGGATCGGGAACAGCTCGAACACCTGCTCGAAGCCTCCGGCCCGTCCCGTCGCCCGGGCTCGGCCGATGCGCTCGCCCATCTCCAGGTTTTCCCGGACCGTCATCTTCGTGAACAGCCGTCGGCCCTCGGGCACGAGCGCGATTCCTTTCCGGACGATGTCGGACGGGCTCGCGCCAACGAGCGACTCGCCGCAGAAGCGGATGTCGCCCAGACTCGGGCGGAGGAGTCCCGAGATCGTCTTCAGGATCGTCGACTTCCCCGCGCCGTTCGAGCCGATCAGGGCGACGATCTGCGCCTTGCCGACGTGCAGGCTCACGTCGCGCACGGCGTGCACCTCGTCGTAGGCCACGGCGAGGTTGCTGACGTCAAGCACGTCCCGGCGCTCCGGGTCGCTGGCGGCCCCGCCACCATCGCGGGCGCCGGAGGCTGATGATCCCTTTCGGCAGGAAGAGGATGATCATGACAAAGACGACTCCGTACATCATCCGGCTCACCGCGGCGAGCCGCTGGCTGGCACTGATCGGCATCAGGTGACTCAGCTCCTGGATCACCGTCAGGGCCAGAGCGCCGACCAGGGGGCCGAAGACGGTGGCCAGCCCGCCGAAGATCCCGGCGACGAGGACGTTGATCGCCAGGGCCATGTCGAAGATCACGTCCGGCCGCACGAAGTAGATGTATTGCGCGTAGAACGCACCTCCCACGCCGGCGACGAAGGTGCTGGTCCCCATGGCCAGGATGCTGATCCTCGACGAGTCGATCCCCATGGCCTCGGCCGCCTCCAGGTCCTCTCGCATCGCGGCGAGCCTCAATCCGAGCGCCCCGCTCGAGATCCACCAGGAGATGTACAGGGCGCACGCGGTCAGCACCAGGATCACGTAGTAATAGGGGGGCCGCGTCACGAACAAGAAGTGCCAGGGGTCGTTCCGGACCGGCAGCAGCAGACCCTCGGAGCTGCCGACGAACGGCAGGTTGTTGACGATTCCACGCAGCACGGTCGCGAGGGCAAAGGTCGCCAGGACGAAATAGACCTCACGCATCCGGTAGCGCGTGCTGATCCACGCCAGCGATACGCCCAGGAGTGCCGAGAGCCCGCCGCCGAGGAACATCCCCAGCCACGGGCTCACGCCGTAGGACATCAGCAAGAAGACGGAGAGGTAGGCGCCGACGCCCGCGAAGCCGTGGTGACCGAAGGAGAGCAGGCCTGCGTAGCCCGAACCGATATTCCAGGCGGTCGCCTGGAATCCCAAGTAGAGAGCCAGCGTGGCGATGGTCAGCAGGTAATCCGACGCAACGAGCGGGAGCAACGACGCGAGTGCCAGCACCGCTCCCGCCGCCAGCCACCGTCGCCCCACCACGGCCCCGCTCACGCCGCCCGCGATTGCAGCAATCCGCCCGGCCTGTAGATCAGCACCGCGATCAGCAGGCTGAACGTCACCGCGTCGGTCCACCGGGCTCCGAGCCAGACGGTCGTGAAGGTCTCCAGGAGCCCGACCGTGAGGCCCGCCACCAGCGCGCCCGGGATGCTGCCCAGGGTGCCGAGAACGGCGACGATGAAGCCGTACAGCATGAAATGCATCCCGTCATAGGGCGTCATCACCGAGAAGGTCGACAGCGCCGACCCCGCGATCGCCGCCGTCGCCACACTGATGGCGAACGCGCCCAGATAGACGCGCTCGACGTCGATCCCGACGAGCAAGGCGCCGACCGAATCGTTCGCTGACGCGCGGATCATCTTGCCGAAGGTCGTCGTCCGCAGGAACAGCGAGAGCGCGGCGATGGTGACCACGGACAGCACCCCGCCCAGCAGCCGCGCCACGTTGACTCTCGCCGGGCCGAGGTTGAACGCAGTCGTGTCGTACCGGACCTTCACCGATACGATGTCGGTCCCGAACATGAACACCAGCACGCTTTCGAGCAACAGGGACACCCCGAGCGTCAGCAACATCATGCCCGTCTCGTTCATCCTCATGCGGAACCGGCCGATCAGCCCCCAGTACACGATCACGCTGAACACCACCATCATCGGCGTGACGACGACGGTTCCGACGAGCGGGTCGAGCCCCGCGCTGTTGAAGAGCACGAGGGTGAGGTACATCGTCAGCACAACGAACGTGCCGTGGGCGAAATTCACGATGCCGAGCACGCCGAAGACCAGACTGAAGCCGATTCCCATCAACGCGTAGTTGGTGCCCATCAGCACGCCGTTGATCAGGCCCTGGAGGACGACCACGGAGCTACCGCCACCACGCCGCGACGATGGTGCCCCTCATACCACGCTGGGCTCCCGGTACTCGCCGAAGACGTCGCGAAGGACCTGACACATCTCGCCCATCGTGGCGTACGCCTCCACCGCGGACAGGATTGGAGACATGAGGTTGTGGGCGCTGGACGCTTCGCGCGAGGCGGCCGTGCGGAGGTCGTCGAGCGCGCGCCGCACGGCGTCCTGATCGCGCGCCCGCCGCAGCTCGTGCAGGTCCGCGATCTGCTGGGCCTCGGTCTCGGGGTCATGCCGGTGCGGCCGCAACACGACCGTGTCGCCCGCCTCGGTGTACTTGTTCTCCCCCACGCGCACGAACTCGCCGCGATCGATTCCCCGCTGGAGCCGATAGGCGTCCTGCAGGATCTGTCGCTGGACGGCTCCGGACTGGATGCACGCGGTCATGCCGCCCTGCGCCCGGATGCGCGTCAGCTCGGCGTCGATCTGGCTCTCGTAATCCTTGGTCAGGGACTCGATGAAGTACGAGCCCCCGAGCGGATCCACGGTGTTGGGGATGTTGGTCTCCTCGGCCAGTACCTGCTGCAACCGGATCGACAGCACCTGGGCGTCCTTGGCGGGGATCCCGAAGCCCTCGTCGATCGTCCGGAGGCCGATGTGCTGGGCACCGGCGAGCACGCCGATCAACGCCGACAGCGTGCAGCGCGCGGTGTTGTTGAGCGGCTGGCTCTTCGTGAGCGTCGAGCCGCCCTGCTGTGTCACGATGCGGAACTGGACGGAGTCCGGCCGCCGCGCGCCGTACTCGGTTCTGAGCTTCCGCGCCCACATCTTGCGCATCGCTCGCAGCTTGGCGATCTCGCTGAAGAAGTCGATGTGATTGTTCGAGGTGACGAAGGAGAACTTCGGCGCGATATCGTCGGCGGCGAGCCCGCGGCCCATGGCCGCCTCGAGATACGTGAACGCGTTCGCCAGCGTGATCGCCGCTTCATGCAAGCCGTTGGCGCCGGCCTCCTGGAGATGGATCCCGCAGGGGCTCACGGGCCAGTACAGCGGCACCTGTCGCACGCAGAACTCGATCGTGTCCGTCACGAGTCGGAGCGCGGCGTCCACGGGGAAGATGTAGTTCCCGCGACAGATGTATTCCTTGAGGATATCGTTCTGGACCGAGCCGCGGAGCCCGTCCAGCGGAAGGCCGCGCTTGCGTGCCAGGGCGACGTGAATCGCCAGGATCACCGCCGCCTGGGCATTGGCGACCGAGTTCACGAAGACGCCCCGGAAGTCGATCCCGTCGAACAGCACCTCCCAGTCCCTCAGCGACTTCAACGTCAGCCCCGCCAGACCGACCTCGCCGGCGGCGCGCGGGTGATCCGGGTCGTAGCCGAGCTGCGTGGGCAGGTCGTACGCCAGGCCGACCGCGGTCTGGCCGCTGGCGATGAGTTCTCTGAGCAGCTTGTTGCTTTCTCTGGCGGACGCGATTCCACCGTACTGCCGGATCAGCCACAGCTTTCGCCGGAACATCGCAGCGTCGATCCCGCGCGTGTACGGGTAGTCGCCGGGGAACCCGAGGTCCTCGAGGTAGTCGAAGCCACGCGCCTCGAGGTCAAGCGGGCTGTACACGCGCTGGATCGGCACGCCCGAGAGGTCGGCGAACGGCTTTTCGCCGCCCTCGTCGCCCGCCGGGTTCGACGCTTCCCAGAGCTGCTGGGCAGCCTTGAGGGTCTTCAAGAACTCGCGGTCGTACATGGCTCGTCTCCTTGCGGGCGACCGCTGCGATCATCGGCCGAGGATCGCGACGCAGCTCAACGCGCCCGGCCCGCCGACGTTGTGCGCCAGGCCGAGGGTCGCGTTCCGCACCTGCCGTTCCCCGGCCTTGCCCTGCAGTTGCGTCGTGAGCTCGTAGATCATCCGCATGCCGGTGGCGCCGACCGGATGGCCACAGCTGAGGAGCCCGCCACTCGGGTTGACCGGCAACCGGCCCTTCAGGTCGGCATGCCCCTCCTCCACGAACCGCCACCCCTCACCGGGCGGACAGAACCGGAGGTCCTCGCAGTTGAGGAGCTCGGTGATCGTGAAGCAGTCGTGCACCTCGGCGAAGTCGATCTCGGCCGCCGGGTCCTTGATGCCGGCCTCGCGATAGGCCTGCGCGGCGGCGTCCCTCGTCCGCGGGAAGCCCAGGAAGTCGAAGTTCGGGTCGAACACCGTGCGGAAGCTTCCCACCGACAGTCCGATGCCCTTCACGCGCACGAAGTCGTCGCGGATCGTCCGGGCGATCTCCGGCGAGGTGATGATCGCCGCGGCGGCGCCATCGGTCGTCGGGCAGGCATCCAGCACGCCGAGCGGCTTGGCGACGATCGGAGCGTTCAGGACGGCGTCGAGGTCGACGCGCTGACCGAGGTGCGCTTTCGGGTTCATGGCGCCGTTGGCATGGTTCTTGACCGAGACGAGCGCCAGGTGTCTCTTCTCGGCCTTCCGTTCATGAAGGTACCGCTGGGCGCAGAGGGCGAAGAATCCCGGCGCCGTGCGCCCCTTGATGATGAAGGGATGACCGTTCGCGACCGAGTTCGCGACCAGACTCTCCCGCGGGCCGACGTCCCGCATCTTCTCCACGCCCACCGCGAGGACGATCTCGTGCACACCCGAGGCGACGGCCAGGCACGCGTTCCGGAAGGCGTCGAGTCCCGACGCGCAATAGTTGCTGACGCGCGTGACCGGCCCGTGGAAGAAGCGCAAGGGATCGCTGAGCGACGTGCCGGCGTCGCCCTCGTAGTGGCCGCGGCCGGCGGTGCCGAGCCAGGCGGCCTGGAGGTCCGGCACGCCGAGCTTGGCATCCGCGCAGGCCTCGTCGACCGCCTCCACGATCAGCTCGAAGTAGCCCTGGTCGAAGCTCTCGCCGAACCGCGTGCAGCCGACCCCGATGACCGCCACTCGATCCTTGAGCCCCATCGCTATCCCTCCGTCGCCGCGCCGCGACCGGCCGCGCCTGCGGCCCACGCTCCGCCGTCCGCCCCGGCCGGCCGGATCTTCCAGAAGTAGTTGTGGTGCCCGAGGCCCTCGTGCAGCCGACGGAACGTCAGCCTCACCGGCTGTCCGATGGCGACGGCCTCCGGCTCGCAGTCGGTCATCTGGCCGTAGAACCGCCCGCCGCCATCCAGATCGACGCACGCCATCGCCAAGGGAGGGTTCTCGTTCAGGAAGAGATGGTCGACGGTGTAGGTGTAGATCGTGCCGCTGCGGCCGAGCGTGTGGTCGCAGAGCTTCCGGCCGCCACACGTGATGCAGGTCTGACGCCGGGGAAACTGCACCGTCCGGCAGTCGGCACAGCGGCTGCCGCAGAAGCGGATATTCTGCTTCTCCTCCCGCCAGAACAGCGCGAGCGACGACCAGGGGCGGTATTCGGCGCGCGGCAGCGCG
The DNA here is from genome assembly GCA_016188005.1 of Candidatus Rokuibacteriota bacterium. Taxonomy (NCBI): domain Bacteria; phylum Candidatus Rokuibacteriota; species Candidatus Rokuibacteriota bacterium. Next base: position 15,616 of record JACPIQ010000100.1, read on the forward strand.
CCGCGAAACCGCAAGAACCGTCCGTAGGCGCCGAGCTCGACCCCGCCGGTCATCTGTTCCGTGAATCGCCGCGCCACCTCCGGGCCGTGCGCTTCGATGGCGTCGGTGGCCTGAAGCACGCTCGCGTCAGCCCCGTCCCCGTAATTCGCGAGCAGGACCCGATCGCCCCCGCGCAGCCCTGACAGACCGGCCGCGAGCAACAGGGGCGCCATCGCGGTTCCCGCGTATCCGATCTGGCGGACGAGGTCGGCGCCCTCCGAACGCTCGCACTTGAGGACCTTCAGGAGTCCCCGCAGGCTCGCGCGGTCGGGCGCCGGGATGAGGACTCGCGCCACGTCCCCGAGCGTGAGCCGGTTCGTCTCGAGCACCGTGGTGATCACGCGCCGCATGATGTCGACGTACCCCTTGCGCTGGATGAAGTGCGCGTCACCGCTGCGGATCTCGGCGTCCCCGTCGCGGCGCCAGAAATCGACGAAGGAGCTATCCTCGTGGTGATGGCCGACCGGCGTCAGCACGCACTGCTCGCTGCCGAGGACCAGAGCGCCCGCGCCCGCGCCGATGGTTCGCTCGAGGGCCGACGAGGGCTCGGCGGCACGGGCGTCCGCCGCCACGACGAGCACCGTCCGGAACCGCCCCGCCGACAATCCGTCGAAAGCCGCCTGCAGCGCGAGGCTGGCGCCGCGGACGGAGTTGCAGAAGTCGACGGTGGCGACGCCCTCCCGCAGATCGCAGGCGGCGGCGACGACGGCGGAGCAGAGCTTCTCGCTGAACGGAGGCGTCGTGGACGCGAAATAGAGCGCATCGATCGCGGCCGAGTCGATCCGGCCCGCCGCGAGCGCGTCCTGCGCCGCCTCCACCGCCATCGTGATCGAATCTTCGTCGTAGTTGGCCACGGCGAGCGCGCTCGGCGCACCCTTCTCCGCGCCCCAGGCCTGCGCGAGCGTCTTGCCAGTCAACCGGTAGCGCGGGACGTACGATCCGACGGCACAGATGCCGGCCATGGCGCTTCTCTCCCTCCTCGCGTCTCGCGCGCGTGTGCGGGTCACGGGTTCCACGTCGGCTCGTTACGCGAGCGGCGCTTCTCCGTACAGCAGTCGGACGGAATCGAGCAACTGTCGCGACGGGCGCGGGAACGCCGCCCGACGGCTCACCGGCTGGCGGTTCACCCTCGCCAGGTCGACCAGCATCTCGGCGACCTTCACCGCGGCGGCCGCCGCGTCCAGGACGATCGCCCCGTCGATGGTCTTCAGCCCGCTCTCGACGACGACCTGATTCAAGCACCCGCAGGCCGGGATGAGCACCTCAGCCCCCCGCTCGAGCAGCACGTGCGCTTCGCGCGTGAACTTCTCGATCACGGGAGCGGGGTCGGCGAACCAGCGATCGACCTCCTCCAGCTTGATGTCGATGCTCTGGACGCCGGCGAGGCGATCCCGGTAGCCGTACTGGTCGACGTTCCGGAGGATGTTCGCCAGGCTCGGGCGCCAGTGCCCGATCAGGCCGAACGTGTCCCCGAGGAGCCCCGAGATGATCAGGGCGCTCTCGCCCAGGAACGTGACCGGGATGTCGAGGACCCCCTTCATCTCGAAGTACGCGGGATCGCCGAAGCAGCCGACGACGAACGCGTCGTAGCCCTCCGCCTGCGCGCGAAAGCCGTTGTCGATGATCTGCTTGGTGTTGAGGAACCGGAAATACTTGAACGTATCGAGCGAGGGCGTCATCCGCTCGACCCCATGGATGTCGATCGTCGTGCCCGGGCGGCCGATCCCGGTGACGTTCTTGATCAGCGCTCGCTCGTACGCGGCGAACGTCGGATTCTTCCCGATCGAGGAGCTGCTCTGATACCAGATCCGCATCCCGCGCCTCCTCCGCCGCGATCCCCGCGCTAGCGGGCGGCCAGTGACTTGACAGCGGGGATCACGGCCCTGCCGATGAGCTGGATCGTTCGCAAGACCTTCGCCTGCGCCATGCCCGGCCATTGCATCCGGAACAAGAAATGGTTGACGCCCAGCCGGGCGTGGAGCTCGGTGATCGCCTTGACGCAGTCCTCGGGGTCGCCCAGGATGAAGCGCTCGGTGATCAACCGGTCCATGTTGTAGTAGTCATCGACGTGCTCGCCGCTGCGCCGCTTCCAGAGGGCGTAGGCCGAGTACTTGTTGCGCAGATAGGGCTCTGCCTCGCCGAGCGCCGTCTTCCGGTGTGGGGCCACGTACGTCTCGACGATCATCCCGATCTCGGTGTCCGGGCTCTTGCCGGCCGCGACGCGCGCGGCGCAGTAGAGCTTCATCTGCCGGTCGAGATCTTGGAGCTCGTCGCTCGGGGTCATGACCCAGGCGTCGCCCAGCCGCGCCGCTCGCTCCACGGCGGCGTCCGTCTTCGCGCCGATCCAGATCGGCGGATGCGGCTTCTGGACCGGCCGCGTTCGCGTCGTGACGTTGTCGAGCTGGAAGTGCTGGCCCCGGAACGTGACGGATTCCTCGGTCCAGAGCTTCGTCATCACCGCCAGCGATTCCTCGAACCGGCTCACCCGCTCGCGCTTCCGGAGCCCGAAGGCCGCAAACTCCTCGTCCCGGTAGCCCATGCCGACGCCGAGCACGAGCTTGCCGTCGCAGATGGCGTCGAGCGTCGCGACGTGCTCGGCGAGTTCCACCGGATGGTACAGGGGCAAGATCAGCACGCCGGTGCCGAAGACCATGCCGCGACCTTCGCCGGCCAGTCGAGCCAGGAGCGCCAGCGGGTGGAGGAAGGCGTACGGGTTGGCGAGGAAATGCTGGGCGAAGAAGACGGAGTCGAAGCCGCAGTCGCGCGCGGTGGCCACCTGCTCCACGTGGTCACGGATCTTCGCGGCGAAGTTCTCCGTGGGCGCGTGCTGCGACGAGATGAAGAGCCCGTACCTCACCACCGTCCCCTGCTTCCCGTCACACGACGGTCGGCATGCGATATTCGCCGAGGACCTGCCGGAGCACCCCGCAGATCTCTCCCATGGTCGCGTAGGCTTCGACCGCCTCCAGGATCGGCTCGACGAGGTTCGGGCTCGCGGGAGCCTCGGCGGCCGCGCGGAGCCGCCGCAGCGCCCGCTGGACGCCGCCGTCGTCGCGGGTTCGCCGCAGGGCCTCCAGCCGCTCGCGACACTGCCGCGCGATGTCGGCGCTGGGCACGTAATAGGAATTCTGATTGGGGCTCCGGTAGGGGTTCTCGGCGTCGCGCCGGTAGCCGAGCAGGACCTTCCCACCCCCCTCGAGCGCGGTCTGGAAAGCGTAGGCGCTGTTGCTGATCTCCGTCGAGATGTAGCCGCTCTCGATGGCGGCCACGATGCCCCCCATCTTCTCGATGACCGCGAGCTTGTCTTCCACGCGCGACTTGATCTCGGCGGTCATCGACTCGACGTAGTAGGAGCCGCCGAGCGGGTCGATGGTGTCCATGGCGCCCGTCTCCTGGGCCACCATGCGCGCGATGCGGATCGAAATGATGCTCGCCTCCTCGCTCGGGATGCCGTACGGCTCGTCGATCGTGCGCAGACCGAGGCTCTGCACCCCCGCGAGCGCCGCCACCAGCGCGGCCAGCGTGATCCGGCCGAAGTTCAGGAGGCCTTCACCCGCGGTCAGGCAGATGCCGCCCTGGGCGCAGTGCATCTTCAGCGTCATGGATTCGGGCAGCGTCGCCCCGTATCGGGTCTTCATCAGCTCGGCCCACAACCGGCGCATCGCGCGGATCTTCGCGACCTCGCAGAGCAGGTCCCGGTGGTTGACGTACCCGAGGAAGGCGATGTTGCGCGCGAAGCGGTCGATCGGCAGCCCCCGCTGCGTGACTGCGTCGCAGTACTCGATGGCCGCCGCCAGCGCGAAGGCGACCTGCTGAACCTGATCGGCGCCGGCTTCGCCGAGGTGATAGAGCGCGATGTTGTTGGCGTAGAAGCGCGGCATCTTCTCGGTCACGTACTCGATGATGTCCGCGCTGAGCCGCACCGCCTGTCGGGGCGGGAAGATGTACTTCCCGCACGCCGTGTACTCCTTCATGACGTCGTTCTGCACGCAGCCGGTCAGCAGGTCCAGCGGGACGCCCTGCTTCCTGGCCACGGCGATGTGCATGGCCAGGATCACGGGCGCGATCGGGTTGACCACGTACGTGACGCCGATACGCCGCAGGTCGATCCCGTCGAGGAACTCTTCCATGTCGGCCAGCGAGCTGATCGTCAACCCCACCCGCCCGATCTCTCCTTCGGCCAGCGGGTGATCGATGTCATAGCCCATGTTCGTCGGCAGGTCGCAGGCGACGTGGATGCTGTCCTGGCCCTCGGCGATGAGCTTCTTGAACAGGCGGTTGGTGTCCCGGGCGGTGGCGAACCCCGCGTACTGACCGATCCCGTAGATCTTGTCCCGGTATCCCGTCACGTCGGCGCCGCGGGTGAAGGGGAACTCGCCCGGGAACCCGAGGTCGTCGCGGTAGTCGAAGCCCCGGGCGGCGAGGTCCAGGGGCGTGTAGAGCTCCTTGACCGGGATCCCGCTGTCAGTGGAAAACGCGATCGCCCGCGGCTTCGTCAACGCCTGCTCGTGCGTCTTCCGCCACGATGCAGCCTGCTGCTCGAGGTCATCGTCGCGCATCGGCCGTCCTCCCGGTGGCATCGATCGTCCGCCTCATGTAGTCGACGATGTCGTCGAGCTTGGTCTGTTGACCGAACACCGCGCTGACCCCGAGCCTGAGCAGCTCATCCACGTCCTCGGCGGGAATGAATCCACCGACCACGAGCGTGACCTCCGGCGCTCCCGCGACACGGAGCAGGTCCTGCAGCCGCGCGACGATGCGTTGATGCGCGCCTGACAGGATGCTGAGCCCGATGACCGACACGTCCTCTTCCAGCGCAATCTTCACGATCTCGTCCGGCAACCGATGCAATCCGCTGTACACGACCTCGAGGCCGGCGTCCCGCAGGGCCACCACCACCAGCTTGGCGCCCCGATCGTGCCCGTCCAGACCGGCTTTCGCGATGAGGATCCGACCGTGCCGCTCCGACATCGTCCCCCCTCCGGTGATCACCGTGCCGATCGGCGCAGGATCTTGCCCGTGTCACTCTTCGGCAGCTCGCTCACGAATTCGACCTCCGCGGGCGCTTTGTAGTGGGCGAGCCGGCCCCGGCAGTGCTCGATGAGCTCGCTCGCCGACGCCTGGGCGCCCTTCTTGAGGACGATCATCGCCCTCGGGACCTGCCCTTTCACCGGGTGCGGGACGCCGATCACGAGACACTCCTTGACCGCTGAGTGGCTGTAGAGCACGTCCTCGGTCTCCGTAGGGTATACCTTGAACCCCGACGTGATGATCAGATCGTCCTTACGGTCGACCAGGTAGAGGAAGCCCTCCTCGTCGAACTTTCCGAGGTCCCCGCTGTGCGACCAGCCGTCGCGGTAGTGCCGTGCCGTCAACGCGGGCAGTTTCCAAAAGCCGGGAGACATCGTCGGGCCGCGAAAGACGATCTCCCCGACCTCCCCTGCCGGCAGCACGCGATTGGCCTCGTCCACGACCCTGACTTCGAGCCCCGCGACGGGCAGCGGCAAGCCGATGGAGCTGTACTTCCTCGGTCCGTCGTACGGGTGGGCGGTGAGCATCGACCCCGTCATGCCGTAGGTGTTGATGACCACCGCCGCCACCCGTTCCTCGAACTCGCGGATCAGGTTCGCCGGCACCGGCGCCCCGCCCACGACGCACGTGCGCAGGCTCGTCAGGTCGTAACGCAGCAGATCGGGACAGTTCAGAATCTGGATGAACAGGGTCGGCACGCCCGCCAGGAAGGTCACGCGCTCGGACGCGATCTTCGCGAGCGCGGTCTTCGGGGCCCATTCCCGCAACACGGAGATGGCCCCGCCCTGGTAGAGCGGCAGAAACATGCCGATGTAACAGCCGAACGTGTGGAACATCGGCAACGCCGCCAGCGCCCGGTCCTCCGGGGTGACGCGGTAGGCGCGCGCGAGCGAGGTCGCGATCTCGGCCCGCACCCGATGGGAAATCGGCACGCCCTTGGGCCTTCCGGTCGTGCCGGCGGTGAAGAACAGGGAGGCGAGATCGTCGTCCCGGCAGTCGACGAGGCCGTCGGCGGCGGTCGAGGCCGCGAGGAGTCGGCCGAGGTTGTAGGTGCCATAGACGTCCCGGTCGCCCGTGGTGATGATCCACTCGAGCTGGGGCAGGTCCCACCAGAGGTGATCGATCTTGTCGAGAAAGTCCGGGTCGGCCAGCAGCGCGCGGACCTGGCCGCTCTTCAGGACATAGTCGATCGTCGACTCGTCGTGCCGCTTGTTGATGCCGACGACCGTCGCGCCCATGCGCTGCACGGCGAAATGGCCGATGACGAACTCCAGCGAGTTGTCGAGCGCCAGGCCCACCCGGTCGTGGCGGCGCACCCCGAGCTGCGTGAGGGCGTCGATCAGCCTGTTACTGGCGGTGAGCAGGGCCGCGTAGGTGACGGTTCGATCGCCGTCGGTCACGGCGATCTTCGCCGGCGAGCCGGCGGCGTGGCGATCCAGACAGTCGGCGACGTTCATCGGTCGAGTGTCTCGTCGGGCTGGGCGACCTCGTATGCCCGGCCCAGGTACGCCTTGATCACTTCCTCGTTCCGGCTGATCTCGGCCGGCGTTCCTTCGGCGAGCTTGCACCCGAAGTTCAGGACCACGATGCGCGGACAGAAGCTCATCACGGCGTGCAGGACATGCTCGACCACCAGGATCGCGGTCCCGGTCCTCGCGTGAACGGTTCGGAGAATCGAGAGCAGCTCGTCGACCTCCGCCGGGAGCAACCCCGCCATCACCTCGTCCAGGAGCAGCAACGAGGGCTTCGTCGCCAGCGCCTTGGCCAGCTCGAGCCGTTTCCGCTCCGGCGTGGTCAGGTCCCGTCCGAACCTGCCGCTCTTGTCGCCGAGGTGAAGCAGATCGAGCACCTCGGCGGCGAACGCCCGGGCGTCCTCGATCGTCGCCAGATGGTTCAGCGCTCCGGCCGCCGCCATTTCGGCGACGGTCAGCCCGTTGAACGGCCGCGTGATCTGGAACGTGCGGGCGATCCCCCGCTTGCAGATCTCGTGCGGGCTGAGCCGCGTGATGTCGGCGCCATTCCAGGTGACCCGGCCCGAGTCGGCATGGAAGAAGCCGCCGATCAGGTTGAAGACCGTCGTCTTGCCGGCGCCGTTCGGTCCGATGAGGCCGACGACCTCCCCCGGACGAATCGTCATGCTGACGTCCGTCACGGCCTTGATGCCGCCGAAGCTCTTCGTCAGCCGGGTCAATTCGAGCACAGGAGATCCCTCAGGCTAACCCCTGGACCACCTCGGCCGCGGCCAGACCAGCTCGACCGTCTTGATCGACTCGGGATAGACCGGGCGATGCTTGCCGCCACGAACCTGGGTGATGATGACGTCGGCACCGATATTGAGCCCCTGGTCGTTGAACTGGAGCGGCGTCGGCAAGACCCAGTACCGCTCGCCGGGGTTGAGCCGCAGGTTCCGGATCGCGTCCCGGATCTTGTCCCGGTCGGTGGACGCGGCCGCTTCCACGGCGCCCCAGATGACGCCGATCGTCCAGTACCCGATCCCGGCAACGGTATCCATTTCCCGCCCCGTCGCCGTCTTGAAACGCTTCACGAGGTCGGCCGCGACCTTGGCCTCCGGATTGAAGTCGGTGCCCCCCAGCATGTATTCGGCGTCCTGCTTGAGGTTGTCGACCGCAGTCCGGTCAACGGCACCCCCGAGGATCCCGATGTAGTTCGGGTTGAAATCGAGCGACTTCATGTCCTTGACGAAGATGACCGTATCGGCAGGCTTGCCATGGTGGAAGATCGTGTCGACGCCGGCTTGCTTGCACGACGTGAGTGGCGCGCTGAAATCCCTGGCCGTCGCGGCCGAGTAGCGGACATAGTCGACCACGTTGAACCCGACTTCCTTGGCGCGCGCCAGGGCGTTCTCGCCGATCTGCGTCCCGGCCGTGTCGTCCTGCACGATGATCGCGACCTTCGTCGGCATCACGCCGGTCTTCTGTCCGGCCCACTTGCTGAAGTCCACGGATTTTCTCGCCAGCTGGATCGCCGTCGGCCGGAGCATGAAAACGTACTTGAATCCCCGCTGGACGATCTGAGGCGAGCTATCCCCGCCGTCGACGAACGGCACTCGAAGGCGCTCGGCGATGCTGGCGGCCGTGACCGCGACGCTGCTGGTCACGCACCCCGTGAGGACCTGGACCTTCTGCTGTGCCAGCTTCTCTGTCCGCGCCGCCCCGATGTCGGGCTTGCTCTCGTGATCCTCGACGACGAGCTTGAGCCTCGCGCCCCCGAGCGACTTCACTCCGCCCGCCGCGTTGATCTCGTTGACGGCGAGCTGCATGGTCTCGGCCGCGCCCTTCCCCCATTGCGCCGTGATGCCCGTCAGGCCGACCACCGCACCGATAACGACCTCCCCGGCCGCTGCGGCAGCCGGCGCGACCTCGACCCACCTGGAGGCGCTCGACACCAGCGGCAGGCCGGCCACCCCTGAGGCGACCCTCATGAACGACCGGCGCGTGATCCTGCCGGAGCTCCGATCGGGTTGACGAGAACGGGCGTGGTCGAGTTTACCGTGGCGCATTGGCGTTATCTCCTCTTGTTCGTCGATCCGGGCACGTGATATCCGGCGCCGGCATGACCTGGCGGCCGATCAGGCGGATCGTCCTGAGGACCTTGTCTCGCTCCCACATGCGCGGCGACCTTGGCGACGGGAGAGTCTGCCGCGAAATGCTGCGGCGACACGAACAGGCCGGATTTCATCTCGGCGCCCCGGGCCGACGCGCCTGTGCCCTCACGGGCGCGCCGGCGGCCACTGGATGCCGTACGCGTCGAGCCGGCGCAGCCGGTCCTGACCGACGTAGCGGTCGTACACCTCGCCGAGCGCCTCGGGCGTCCAGGGCTCGCTCCGGGAGACCGTCCGCAGGGCCGCGGGATGGGACCACACGCTGACCTCATTGCCAGCCACGTGGATGACCTGTCCCGTCACGTGGGCGGCGAGATCGCTCGCGAGGAAGGCGACGACGACCGCGACGGCTTCCGGCGGCGCGGCCACCTGCGCCCGCCGGCTCTCGGAGAGGCGCGCGGTCATCCGTGTGTCCGCCGCGGGCGAGATGCAGTTGACTGTCACCCCGTACTTCGCCATCGCGATCGCCGTCGAGCGCGTGAGGCCGAGGATCCCGCCCTTCGCGGCGGCGTAGTTCGGCTGGGCGGGGCTGCCCTCGAGGCCGGCGGTGGAGGTGAACGTGATGATCCGCCCGTTGCGCTTCTCCCGCATGTGGCGCGTGGCCGCGCGCATCACGGTGAAGTGGCCCTTGAGGTGGACCGCGATGACGCTGTCCCACTCCTCCTCGGTCATGTTGAAGATCATCCGCTCCCGGAGGATCCCGGCGCAGCAGACGAGGATGTGCAGGTCGCCGAACGTCGTGAGCGCGGCGTCCACGACCGCCTGCCCGCCCGCCAGGGTGGCGACGCTCTCGACGCTCGCCACCGCCCGGCCCCCCGCCGCCTCGATCTCCTTCACGACGGCCTGGGCCGGTCCCGACGACGGCTCCCGGCCGTCGACCGTGACACCATAGTCGTTCACCACCACCTTCGCCCCGGCAGCGGCGAGCCCGAGCGCCACCGCGCGACCGATGCCGTTGCCCGCCCCTGTCACGCCCGCGACCTTCCCGTCGAGCAGCCCCACGTGCCCCCCTCCCGATGTTTGCGTATGGCGCGCCAGCCGCCTCAGACTGGCGTCGCGACCAGGATCGCCATCGCCTCGACCCCGCGCGCGCCGTGCCCGCGAGGCAGCACGATCGATGGGTTTCGCCCCGCCTCCACGAAACGCTCGATGATCGGCTGCGGGTTCGTGAACGCCTCACCGAGGGCCGGCAGCTTCCGGAGCTCGGTGAGGCCGGGATCGTCCCAGCACTTCAGCGTCGCCAGGGCTTAGCCGACCGCGTCCGGCAGGCTGGACTGAGCGACGGGGACGGTCTCCGGGTAGCGAGCCGCTCTCGCCAACCAGAAAGCAGGCACACCGCGGCAAGTGATCCTGTCCCAGGAAGACCCCCTCGTCCAGTGAAACGTTCTGCATGAAATGGTAAGATCTGCTTAATGATAGACGTCGCGCTCTTCCCCGCCCTCGAGACCCTGCTTGCGGTGTCCAGCACGGGCTCGGTGGGGGCGGCGGCGCGCCAGCGTCACGTCACCTCCTCCGCGGTGAGCCAGCAGATCCGCCGGCTCGAGAATCATTTCGGTATGAAGCTCTTCGAGCGCGCCGGGCGCGGCGTCCGCCTCACCGCCGCCGGCGAGACGGCGCTGCCGGTCGTGCGCGAGCTGTGGGGTGTGGCGGAGTCCGTTTTCGCCCGCCTCGCCGAGCTGGCCGGTCGTCCCGCCACCACGCTCCGCATGGCGGCCAGCGACTACCTGGGCAAGGGTCTCCTGGCACCGGTGCTCCGCGACCTGCTGGACGAGGCGCCGCCGCTGCGCTTCGAGATCGTCACCACCCACTCGCGCGCAGGCGTGCGCTTGGTCCAGAGCGGCGACGTGGACCTCGCCGTGGTCACGGGCCAGGAGACCCCGCGCGGCCTCGAGGACCGGCACCTCTTCGACCAGCCCTTCGTCTGGGTGGGCCCCCGGCGCGGGCGCCGCGGCCAGGCGCGGCTGACGGAGCGGCTGCGCCAAGAGCCCGTCCTGCGCCTGGCCGCGGAGAGCCGCAGCCGCGTGCTGCTCGACCAGTATCTCGCCGACCAGCGTATCCGCCCGGTGTCGACCATCGACGTGCCGAGCGTCTCGCTGCTGCTCTCGTATGTCTCAGGCGGGCTGGGCATCGGGCTCGTTCCCGCCCTTGCCCTCGCCGGGGCGCCCCCGGACCGCATTGTGAGTGAGCCCGCGCGGGTCCCGTCACTGCCCGTCACTCTGGTCTGGCGTCCGGCCACCCGCCGCCAGCCCGCCCTCACGCGCCTCGCCGCCCTCCTCGTCGCCGCCGGCGGCCGGGCGGGCGCGCGGCTGACCCGAGCGCGGGCGGGGCGGACCCGATCTGCCGACCATCCGGCGTCACCGCCGGCGGCGAGAGGAGCCTCACGTCGGCGATCGTCGGGCGGAGGTCGGTCGTGCCATGGTTCTCGCTGACGCCTGGGCGTCGATCATGGGGTGGTGGAGGACTCGCGACCGTGGCCCACTCACCTCCTGCGGGGAGGCGATGGCGCTCCGGGATCTCGGGGCCGACTCGTGACTCCCGATCCCCCGAGCCGCGCCAGTAGCCGTCGCGCCGCATCCGACGTTGCCCAGCGGGGGGCGAGCGCGAGCGATTGATCGAGGTATCGACGAGCGGCCTCGCGGTCCTTGAGCTTCGCCGCGATGGCGCCGGCACGGTAGAGCATGCCCGCCTCGCGGATGCCCACGGCCAATGCCTGCTCGATCTCCCGGCGCGCCTCGGCGTGACGGCCGTTGAGGGACAGCGCCCAGGCATATGCGTCGCGCGTATGGACGTCGCGGCGGCGAGCGATCTCCTTCTCGGCGACGGTGAGCGCGTCTCCCGGCCGCCGGGCGACGTCGGCATAGTAGAAGACCAGCTCGCGGTTGGCGTTGTCCCAGCCGTCCATCTCGGCCCGTGCCTTGCGCTCGAACTCGGCGAAGGCCCGGGCCGCCGCCTGGCGCTCGCCCCCCTGTCGCAGCGCCATGCCGAGCGCGAACAGGTGTTCCGGATAGGGCGCCCGCTCGTAGCGGCGCCGTTCCAGCCCCACCGCCTCGCGATGCCGGCCCTGCGCGGACCGCACCCGTGCCAGCTGGCCGAGCGCGTAGTGATAGTCCGGAAACCGTGCCAGGGCCTGCCCGAGCAGGCTATCGGCGACGTCCACCTTGCCCTGCATGAGCTGCAGGTGAGCCATCTGGGTCAGGATCCAGGCCTGCTCCTCCACCTCGGTGGGCGGCGTCCGGCCGTAGGCCATCTGCATGAGGTCCAGCGCGCCCTCGATGTCGCCGAAGAGCTCTCGCAGATAGGCGGCTCGCGTCAGTCCGGCGATATTGCCCGGTCGCAGGTTCAAGAGCCACTGGGCCGCCTCTTCGGCTTCGGCGTAGTTGCCCAGCTCGACATTGGCGTCGACCAGGAAGCCATAGGTCATGAGGTCGTCGGGGACCTTCCGGTTGAGCCGTTGGGCCAGCTCGAGAGCCTGCGCGAACTCGTGCTTGCCAAGGCGCACCCAGATACGCGTGCGCTCGGCGGCCAGGTTTCCCGGGGCGACCTCCAGCGAGCGGGCGATGGCGGCGTCGGCCCGGTCGTAGTAGGTGGGATCGGCGGTTTCCCTCGCGCGGCGGGCAAGGGCCAGGGCCAGGTCGGCGTGGGCCTCGGCGCGCTCGGGCGCGGCCTGGATCACTCTCTCCGCCGCGGCGATCTTCTGCTGGGCGGGGGACAGGCTCTCGGCGGAGGCCGTGGCGACGCCCAGGCACGCGACCCCGGTGGCCAGCAGCCGCCGGACCACCGGGATCGCGTGCATGACACTCGCCCTACGGCGCGCAGGCGGCACCCAAACCTGCGGTGCAACCCGCCTCGCCCGGGTCGATGTGCCGCCGGCTCCGACCGCTCGGAGCGTCGGCCAGGTACGGGAAGTCGGTACGGTAGGGCGCGTCGTTGACGTTGACGCCGTCGCCCAGCCGCCCGCCGATGTTCGGGTCGAAGCCAGGGAACGGCGCGGCGAGCACCCCGCCGACGACCAGCCGGAGGGTGATGTCGGTCACGTCGTCGAACACCCGCCGGCCGTTGGGGAAGCCGGCGGGGTCTCCCCCGAGCAGACCGAGGCGGCTGGCGACGGGACTACCGGGCGGGGTCGGCGCCACGCCGGTATTCAGTCTCAGCACGTCGGCGATGGGGCCCGGGGGGGTCCCCGTCGCGGCGATCGGCGGGGCATAGGTCACCACCGGCAAGAGGTCCAAGCGCGGCGGAACAGGGATGGCGACCGCGCCACCGGTGAGCGCGTTCACGACCCGGGCGATCGCCGGATCCAGGAAGAAGGAGGCGAACTGGGAGTCGTTCTTCGGCTGGTCCATGCTGAAGCGGTCCTTGGACCCCGTTCCCACGAGCAATTCGTTGATGAGCGGATTGCCCATGCGCTGCACCTGGAAGAAGGTCCCCGAGCTCGCCGGGGGCAGCGGCGAGCGCCGGACCGTGGTCCGGGGGCGCGAGGTGGTGGCCCACACGCCGATGGTGGCCGCCGTCGAGGTGGCGGCTTCCACGGCGCCGGTCCGGGTCAGCAGCGACACCGGCACCTCGATGGCGATGGAGTTGACCGCATACCCGGAGACGGTGTCAGCGGCGAAGTTCTGCACGGCCGCGTCGTCGGACACGCTCAGGATCGGCGGAGCCTTGCTGGTGTTGAAGGTATCGAACGCCCCGCCCAGGTCGATCCAGAAGGCATCGTCGGTGGTGCCCGCGAACACCTTCACGTTGGGCGTGGTCGTCGTGTGGATGCCGGCGTTGAAGAGCGCGGTGTAGTCCATGGTTCTCGGGCCGACGTTGGCGGGCACGGCGAAGAACGGCCCGCCTGCCGCCCTGGTGATCGGGGTGGCCACACCGCCCTTCACCATGGTGACCGTGTACCGCTGCCGCTGCCCGAGACCGACGTCGTCGAACGAATCGATCCTCGGCGGCACGATCAGGGTCCCGGGCGGCACCGGCGGCGGCGAGTTACCCGGGGCCACGGCTCCGCCGCCCACGCCCGCGTAGCCCTGGAACAGGTTCGGCAGGCGCTGCTCGGTGGTGAAGCGGAACTGGAAGACGATGTCCTCGACCGCGTCGTTGTTGTTGTCGATCTTGATCTCGTAGAGGATGTCAGGGTCGAACGGGAACCAGTTGGGGCCGTTGGCGGGCTCGAGCAGCGGGTCGACGCTCATGATGAGCGTCACTCGCGGGGCGCTGGAGCTGCCCCCGTAGCTGCGGAATGCGAAGACATCGCTGATGTCGGCCTTGTGATCGAGCGCCGTGATCGGCGCCTCACGGTGGTTCGCCGCATCGGCGAGCGGCGAGGAGGCGACGGCTGCGACGAGAACGAGGATGACGAGTCTCGCTGTCATGAATCTCATGGGACCCCTCCTTGGCTCGACGCTGAAGAGACGATGGAGCGCGGTCTCGTCCCGCCGGAGAATGCGAGGGAAGCCGGCCGATGTCAGACGCGCGATCGAACGGACCGGGCCCGCCAACCGAGCCACCCGGCCAGCCCGGCGCCGACCATCAGGATGGCCGGCGGCCCGGCCACGGGGGTGGGTGTGGGCGCGCGCGCCGTCGCGACGTGGAGCTCTCCCAGCGAGGGGCCGAGCGACGCGTTTCCGGCGACGCCGCCATCGACGACCAGCTCGACGAAGACATCGAAGAAACTGACCGGCGGAGCGAAGGTGGCGCTCTCTTCCAGGTCACTCAGGCCCTCGATGGCGAACGGGATCAGCGTGACCGGGGTCCCGGCGCAGCCCACGGACGGAGAGGAGAAGACCGCCCCGAGGCACTTGCTCTCGACTATCGTGATCGCCCCATCGCCGGCGACGAGGGCAGACGAGTCGAGCGCGATGCTGTTGCCGATGAACGAGTCACCACTGGCGGGAGTAGCCTGGAAGCCGAGAAACAGCTCCAGCAGGCTGGCGGGGCCTGCGGCGATGGGACTGCCGGCGAAGAGGAAGCCTGGGCCGCCCGGCCCCGTCACCGGCGTCAGCGACACGGACGCCGACGGGATCTGGGTCGTCCCCGGGCTTGGCGGCGTCACCTCCGAGAAGCTGAAGAAGGTCACATCCTCGACCGTGCACCCGGTCGCGCCCAGGCCGATGTAGTCCACGAGTGTCCCGGGTGTGCACGGAGCCGCGAACGCGGGTGCTCCGAAAGCCAACTGTGCCAGAACGAGGAGTAGACAGGCATGTCGGATCATGACTTCTCCTCTGCCGACAGTGACGGCACGTCGTGATCAACCGAGGTGTGGCAGCACCGGTGACGTCGCACGGGAAGCCTTACCGGTGGCCCCTACCATGCCGCAGTGCCGATAGCTGCGATATCCGTGCCATTCCCGGTTCCGACGAGAATACAGCATGTCCCGTTCAGGTTCCCGGAGGCGGAGTACCGAACTGTAAACTATTCCGACAGGGGTCGGCCGGTGGTTACACTGCGAGCAGCCGCGCCGCGGCCACGGCGTCCAGGAGGAGGGCCATGATCTGTCCGACACCGACCTTCCCATGCAACGCTACTTCCGCGACGCGCGCCTCTACGTCTTCGCTCCCCTCACCAACGACATGGTGAGTAACTACCTCGGCGAGCGCTGGCTGGGCCTGCCCCGCTCCTTCTGAGCCGCTGCGCGCTCGTGGGGGGGCCACGGCGAGGAGTCACGGCGAGGAGAAGGTCCGTGGCCCTGAGAGCGGGCTCAGGCCGGCCTCGAGCGGCGCGGGGGGGCAGGACGCCACGCGAGGATGAAGAAGACGGAGCCTGCGGCGGCCAGCGCCGCCAGAACCCGGAAGCCCGCCTCGTAGCTGCCTGTCCGGTCGGCCAGGACGCCGGCGATCAGCGGGCCACCGATCATCCCCAGCATCACGATCATGGAGGAGAGCCCCGAGATCATGCCGAAGGAGCCGCTGCCGAAGTAGTCCGCGCGGATGGCGGCCATGAGCGGGCCGCGGATCCCCCAGGCCATGCCGTGGAGCATCGCGAAGCCGAGCACCATCCAGAAGGCGTTGGCCGAGGCGAGCAGGAGCAGCGCGGCGGCGTGGCCTGCCATGCACACCACGATGATGGTGCGCTTGCTGAAACGGTCGCCGGCCCAGCCGCCGCCCAGCTGGCCCAGCACCTGCATGGCCGTCATGATCGCGATGACGGCCGTGCCCTGGCGCAGGGAGTAGCCCAGGCGCTCGGTCAGGTGCACCACCAGGTGGACCAGCACCGCCGAGACCACCAGGAGGGCCGAGCCGTGGCCCAGGGAGATGAGCCAGAAGGCCGGCGTGCGCATGGCCTCGCGCGGGGTGAACTCCGCGGGACTCGCGTGGGCGACGCCGTGCCCGGTCGATCGCGCGCTCACGGCCGCCGCCGACGCTGCCTCGGGAGCGTCGCCGTCGGGATGGAGGCCGTAGAGTTCCGGGCGGTGCCGCACGAGCTGGGCGATGGGCAGACCCAGGAGCAGGATCACGACGCCCGACCCGGCTGCCGTCCACCGCCAGCCATGGCGCGCCAGCGACAGCGCCACGAGCTGGGTGAGGATTCCCCCCACCGCCATGCCCGTGGCGCTGATGCCCAGCGCCAGCGCCCGCCGCCGCCTGAACCAGGAGACGATGGCGACGCTGATGGGGAGATAGCCGCCGAGGCTCGACCCGAGCGCCACCAGGAAGAAGGTGACGAAGAAGCCGAGCGGCGAGGCGATCTGGCTGAACAGGATGAAGCCCAGGCCGAAGACGACCACGCCGACACGGATGAGGGCCCTCGGGCCGAAGCGATCGGTGAGCCAGCCCTGGATGGGGCCGAGGATGCCGCTCTCCATCCGCGCCATGGAGAAGGCGGCGGAGAGCATGGTCTTGCTCCAGCCGAACTCCTCGCGCAGGAGGACCACGTAGGCCCCGTAGGCGTGGAAGACGAGGGCGCCGATGAGGGCCTCGAGGCCAAACCCGGCGGCGACGATCCACCAGCCGTAGAAGATCCGGTCGCGCGGGCGTGGGATCATGGGGGCAAGAGGAGCCGCGCCACTATAGCACGCTCGTGCCGCCTTGCTCTCTCCGGCGAGATGGCGCGGCTGTCGCTCCGCACGGTGCCGGAGATGGACGCGACGGAGGCCGGGCGCCTGCTCGTCAGGCGCCTCACCTCGAGGCCTCCCCGCGGCGCGCGGGTCACCGCGCGCATGACGGGGTCGGCGCCCTGGTGGAGCACCGACCCCGAGGGGCCGGCCTTCGAGGCAGCGCGCCGCGCCCTCCGGGCCGGCTTCGGCAAGGAAGCCGCCATGATCGGTTCTGGCGGCACCATCGGCTTCGTCGAACCGTTTGCGCGGCTGCTCGAGGGCGCGCCGTGCCTGCTCACGGGCGTCGCCGATCCGGCGTGCCACGCCCACTCGGAGAACGAGAGCCTCCACCTGGGGGACTGGCTCAAGGCCATGCGCGCGGCAGTGCATCTCTACGACGAGCTGTCGCGCGTGCCCCTGCGCCCGCGCCGCTGACGGCGGGCGAGTGCTGCCGGTGAACGGCGCCGTGGTGAGGCGGCGGGTGCCGATCGAAGAGGCCGCTTGACGCTGCTTCGCCGCTGGGTTAAGCATGTGGCCTGCCCCGCCCGCCCCGGGGGCCGGCGGGCGCGCCCAGCTCACGTCCCAGACCGAGGGAGATCCCAACGATGAAGCGTGCCGTCGAGTTCCCCAGCGAGAACCCGCGAGAGCTGATCCGGGCCGACCTGTTCACGCCGGACGAGGGGAAAGGCCCGTGGCCGGTGATCGTCATGGGCGGCGGATGGTGCTACGTGAAGGAGCTCATCATGCCGGAGTACGCGCAGTTCTTCCTGCGCGAAGGCCTCGCGGCCCTGATCTTCGACTACCGATGCCTCGGGGCCAGCGACGGGGAGCCACGGCAGCACCTCGACCCCTGGAAGCAGATCGCCGACTACCGCTCGGCGGTGGACGCGCTGAGCTACCTCGACGAGTACGAGGGCGTCATCGACCGCGAGCGCATCGGCGTCTGGGGAATCTCCTACAGCGGCGGGCATGCCCTCGTCGTCGGCGCCCTCGATCCCCGCGTGAAGTGCGTCGTGTCGCACATCCCCATCATCGAGGGCTGGTACAACTCCATGCGCGCC
>JACPIQ010000101.1 GCA_016188005.1 Candidatus Rokuibacteriota bacterium
GCTCGTCGTAGAACGCGGTCACGTGCGGAGCTTGAAGCGCTGGATCTTGCCCGTGGCGGTCTTCGGCAGCTCGCTCACGAACTCGATCCACCGCGGATACTTGTACGGGGCGATCTTGTCCTTCACGAAGGCCTTGAGGTCGGCCTCCAGCGCCGGCGACGGCGACTGCCCGTCCTTGAGCACCACGAAGGCCTTCGGCTTGACCAGCCGCTGCTCGTCCTCCTGGCCCACGACGGCCGCCTCCAGCACGGCCGGATGCCCCACGAGCGTGTTCTCGACCTCCACCGGCGAGACCCAGATGCCCCCCACCTTGAGCATGTCGTCGCCGCGCCCGCAGTACCAGAAGTAGCCGTCCGGGTCCTGATAGTACTTGTCCCCCGTCTCGATCCAGGGCCCGTACAGCGTGCGCGTGGTCTTCTCGTGCTTGTTCCAGTAGTACGCCATGATCGAGTCGCCCTTCACGCGGAGGTTGCCAATCTCGCCCCTCGGGACCGCCTGCCCCTCGTCGTCCACGAGCGCCGCCTCGTAGCCGGGCACGGCGAGCCCCGTGGAGCCGGGCCGCGACATCCCCGGCCGGTTCGACAGGAAGATGTGCAGGATCTCCGTCGTCCCGATCCCGTCCAGAACCTCCACCCCGAACCGCTCCTGCCAGCGGCGGTACAGCTCCTCCGGCAGCGCCTCCCCCGCCGACACGCAGTGCCGGAGCGAGGAGAGATCCCAGCGCTTCTCGGCCTCCTTCACCTGCAGCATCGCCGCGTAGAGCGTCGGCACCCCGAAGAAGAGCGTCGGACGGTGCCGGTGGATCACCTCGAACATGGCCTCGGGCAGCGGCCGATGCGGGTAGAGCACGCCCTGCCCCCCCACCCGCATCGGGAAGTACATGTTGTTGCCCAGGCCGTACGCGAAGAAGAGCTTGGCCGCCGAAACCGTGCGGTCGGCCTCGGTCATGCCGAGCACCTGCAGCGCGTAGGTGTCCGCGCAGACCACCATGTCGTGCTGCAGATGCACCGCACCCTTCGGGAACCCCGTGGAGCCCGAGGAGTAGAGCCAGAACGCCGCGTCGTCCTTCGACGTGTCGGCCGCCTCCAGCCGCGCCGACTGCCGCCCCACCAGCGCCTCGAAGCCCAGCGCCGTGCCCGAGGGCTTCCCCGCCACCACCACGTGCTTCAGGTAGCGGGCCTGCCCCAGGACCGGCTCGACCACGGACAGGAGCGCCTCGGACACCACGAGCACCTTCGCCCGGCTGTCGTTGAGGAAGTAGAAATAGTCCTGGGCCCGCATCATCGTGTTCACCGGGACGGGCACGACGCCGGCCTTGATCGCCCCCCAGAACGTCCCCAGGAACTCGGGCGAGTCCAGCAGCAGGGCCAGCACCCGCTGCTCCCGCTCCACCCCCAGCGCGAGCAGCGCGTTGCCGGTGCGGTTCACCAGCTCCTGGAGCGCTCCGTAGGTGAGGGTCGTCTCCTCGTAGTGAAAGGCGACCCGCCCGCCCCGCCCCTCCTCCACGTGACGGTCCACGAAGAACGACGCCGCATTGAACGACTCCGGCACCTGAAACGACGAGAGCGCCATGGCCACACCTCCGGCGGGGAGAGTTATCGGTCCCGTTCCGGCGCGGGATCAGCCGAGACGGACATACTCGAAGTCCACTGGCTGGCCGTTGATGCCGCGAGCCGGCGGGGCGATCCAGTTGGCGAAGCGGCCGGGCTCGGTGACGGGCTGCATGAGGCCCTGCACCCAGGCACGGTCCTGCTCCGTGGGCAGCCAGTCACCGTGCCGCGCATCCCACTCGGCCTCGGTGAGGAGCTGGCCGTCGGGCGACAGCTTCGCCTCGGCGAAGGAACCGATGGCGCGGTGGAAACCGCGGTGGGGCAGCCTGAGCGCGAAGTCGATGCCATGCTCGCGGATGACCTTGTTCCACCGGTCCACCCCGCGCTGGCAGTCGGCGATGTAGTCGTCGCGCAACCGCTCGTTGAGCGCGGTGAGCGCCGGCTCCTCCCGCGTCGCGATGCGATCGCCGCTGAGCCCGATCACCGGATAGGTCGCCTCGGTGAGCCGGTGGTCGTCGGCCTTCTTCGTCTCCTCGAAGCGCCCCTTGAGCCCCTGCGTGTAGAAGTTCGCGGCGTTGGTGGAGATCTCCGAGCCGAAGAGGTCGAGCGACACCGAGCAGTGGAAGTTCAGGTACCTCTGCAGCGTCGGGAGGTCGATGCCGCCGTGGCGGCGCACGTCATCCGTCCGGTGCTGACGCATCAGCTCGCAGGTCCGCTGCACCACGCGCTGAACCCCCATCTCCCCCACGAACATGTGATGCGCTTCCTCCGTGAGCATGAACCGGCAGGTGCGTGAGAGGGGATCGAAGCCGCTCTCGGCCAGGCTCGCCAGCTGGTACTTGCCGTCCCGGTCGGTGAAGAAGGCGAACATGAAGAGGGACAGCCAGTCCGGCGTCTTCTCGTTGAAGGCCCCCAGGATGCGCGGCCGGTCGGCATCCCCCGACCGTCGCTGGAGCAGCCCCTCGGACTCCTCGCGGCCGTCCCTGCCGAAGTGGGCGTCGAGCAGGTAGACCATGGCCCACAGGTGGCGGCCTTCCTCGACGTTGACCTGGAAGAGGTTCCGCAGGTCGTAGAGCGAGGGGCAGGTGCGGCCCAGATGCCGCTGCTGCTCCACGGAGGCAGGCTCGGTGTCGCCCTGGGTGACGATGAGCCGCCGGAGGGCGCCGCGGTACTCGCCCGGCACCTCCTGCCAGGCCGGCTGCCCCTTGTGGTCGCCGAAGCTGATGAGCCGGCCGCGCTCGGGCTCGGCCAGGAAGATCCCCCAGCGGTACTCCGGCATCCGGACGTATCCGAACCTCGCCCAGCCCTGCGCATCCACGCTCACGGCCGTGCGCAGGTAGACCTCCTTCGCCTGGAAGCCCGCCGGGCCCATGTCTTGCCACCACCCGAGGAATTTCGGATGCCACTCCTCGAGGGCGCGCTGGAGCCGGCGGTTCTCGCCCAGGTTGACGTTGTTGGGGATGCGCTCCGTGTAGTCGATGCCGGCCATCAGACCCTCCTCCGGTCGAACTCGCTGCGCTGGCCCGTGCCATACACGTGGAGCGCGCCCCGGGGGCCCACCGCATTCGGGCGCTGGAAGATCCAGTTCTGCCAGGCCGACAGCCGGGAGAAGATCTTCGTCTCGAGCGTCTCCGGACCCGCGAAGCGGAGCGAGGCCTCCATGCCGGTGAGCGCATCGGGGGAGAAGGCCGCGCGCTCCTCGAGGGCGATGCGGACCTCGTCCGCCCAGTCGATCTCGTCGGGGGTGAAGGTGACGAGGCCGGCCTCGGCCGCCCCCGCGGCGTCCAGCGCCTTGCCCATTCGCTCCCGCAGCTCCTCCACGCGGGCGGGCTCGCCCAGGAAGCGGCTGGCGAGGCGCGTGAGCCCGTTGCTCATCGGGTAGGCGCCGAAGTTCACCTCCCCGAGCCGCACCGTGGCGGGTGGGTGCTCGTCCCCGGCGAGGCTGCCGGCGAGCATGTAGGAGCGGTCGGCCGCCAGCGCCAGCTCCAGCAGCGTGCCGGCGAAGCACGAGCCGGGCTCGATGAGGGCGAAGACGGAGCGGGAGGAGACGTCGATACGCTTGAGCGTGCGCTTGAGATAGAGGCGGATCTCGCGCACGAGCCAGTCGCCCTGCTCCGCCACGAGGAGGCGGTCATGAGCCTCGACGAGGTCGGCGTCCCCGGCCGCGCGGAACACCCACACGCCGATCTCCTCCTCGTTGGTACGCAGGTGGAGGATGAGGTCGTCCAGCTCGCGCGCCACGCGGAGCGGCCAGAAGTCCGAGCCCAGCGCGTGGATCCCGGCCGCGTCGCCAGGCGGGGCGGCGTCCGGCCCCTGGACGGTGATCTCGGCGAGCCCGCGCCCCCGGTCGATGGCGCAGGCGACTGAGCCGTAGCGGATCCTGTCGCCCTCGATCCTCCTGGCGAGCGGGGTGAGCAGGATGCCCCTGGCCCCGGCCGGCCGATCGCTGGTGGCGGCTCGCTCGGCGGCGCGCTGCCTCACGGTGTCCTCGAGCCGCGAGCGGGGCACCACCTCGTCCACCAGCCCCCACTCCACCGCCCGCTTCCCCTTGATCCCCTCCTCCACCGTGCAGAAGAAGTCGGCGCGGTCGCGGCGCACCTTCCGCTTGTCCACCAGGCGCGTCAGCCCGCCGGTGCCCGGCAGCACGGCCAGGAGCGGCAGCTCGGGAAGCGCCACCGAGGTCGTGCCGTCGTCGGCCATCACGATCCAGTCGGTGGCGAGCGCCAGCTCGTAGCCGCCGCCGGCGCAGGAGCCGTTGACGGCACAGAGCCAGGCCTGACGGGACTCCGCCGTCGCCTCCTCGATGGCATTGCGCGTCTCGTTGGTGAACTTGCAGAAGTTCACCTTCCATCCATGCGAGGACTGCCCCAGCATGCGGATGTTGGCGCCGGCGCAGAAGATCCGTTCCTTCCTCGAGGTGAGGATCACCGCCCCGACCTCCGGGTGCTCGAAGCGCAGCCGCTGCACGGCGTCGTAGAGCTCGACGTCCACCCCGAGATCATAGGAGTTGAGCTTGAGGTCGTAGCCGGGCCGGAGCCCCGCGTCCTCCTGCACGTCCATGGCGAGCGTGGCCACACGCCCCTCGATGCCGAGCTTCCAGTGCCGGTAGCGCGCGGGCTCGGTGCGGAAGTCGACCGGAGCGGGCGTGGGGGCGCTGTCAGTCATCTGTCACCGTCCGGGGCAAGGGGGCCCTCCCCGCGGAACACGCTGAGTCGCAACCCGCGGCACCGTCTCGCTAGGAGCCACGAGACCAAGGTCTTCGCCTCCGGCATCGCGCAGAAGCCACGGTTCCTCGGGGAGCGCCCCCTGCCCCGGACGGCCGTCATCCGAGGATGACCCACAGGGCCTTGGCCGGCCGCGTCCCGAGGTTCTCCCAGCCATGCGGCGTGCCGCCGTCGAGATAGGCGCTGTCCCCCGCCTCCAGCTCGTGGGTCTCGCCATTGTAGCGGAGCCCCACTCTTCCCTCGAGGACGTAGAAGAGCTTCATCTGCCCCGGATCGAGGATGACCTTGTCGGTCTTCACCCCCCGGGCCCGGGGGCCGAGCGTCGAGATCACCGCGCGGATCTTCCCCTGGAAGAGGCCGGCGCCGAGGACGTGCCACTTCTCCGAGCTGCCGTCGAAGGACACCACGGGGTACTGCGCCTTGCGGGTGACGTGGAGCCGTCCGTGGGGGGTGGCCTCGAAGAGCGAGGCGATCGAGACCCCCAGCGCCCCGGCCAGCTTGCCCAGCGTGTGGAGCGAGGGCGTGAGGCGTCCGGACTCGATCTGCGACAGGAGGCTCGGGGTGAGCCCGGCCTTCTCGGCCAGCTGTCGCTGCTGCAGCGCGCGCTCGCTGCGGAGGGCCTTGATCCGAGGCCCCAGCGCCATCACGAGCCGAGCTCCTCGAAGGCGCGGCCCGGGCCCTCGCCGTCCGGGCCGGCGGGGAGCCCGGCCAGCCGCCGCAGCGCGCGGCGGACGAAGACCCGCACCATCTTCTTCCGGTACGGATGCGTGAGGTCTGTGTTGTCGAGCGGCTTGGCGAGCCGCGAGGCCGCCTCGGCCACCCGGTCGATGAGCCCGGCAGACAGCCGTTCCCCCTCGAGGAGCCGCGCCGCCTCCACGGCCTCACGCGGCTGGGAGGCCACGGCGCCGAGCACGATACGCCCCCGGCGCACGGTTCCTCCGTCCATGGCGAGCGCGACGGCCACGCCCAGGATGGGGAAGTCGAAGGAGCCGCGACGCCTGAGCTTCAGGTACTCGGAGCGCAGCCCGTCGGCCGGCGGCAGCAGGACCTCGGTCAGGACCTCGTCGGGCCGCCGCGTCAGCGGGCGCATGCCGTCGTCCCGGTAGAGCTCGGAGACAGGGATGACGCGCTCTCCCGCCGGACCCACCAGCCTCACGCTGGCGCCGAGGCCCCACAGCACGGGGGCCGTGTCTGACGAGGACACCGCCCAGCAGCGTGGGCTGGCCGGCGCCACGAGGCAGATGTCGCCATCCTTCTTCATGCAGAAGCCGACAGCCTGCCGCCACGCATGGGACTGGTTGTAGTAGTTGCAGCGGGTGTCCACGCAGAGATTGCCCCCGAGAGTGCCGGCGTTGCGGAGCTGTGGAGTCGAGACGACCCCCGCCGCCGCCGCCAGCGCGGGATAGGCGGCGGCGATCTCCGCGTGTCGCGACACGGCGGTGAGCGTGGTGCCGGCGCCAATGCTGACCCCGGCTCCGGCGGACCCGCGCACGCCCGACAGCTCGCGCAGGCCGCGCAGCCCGACGAGCACGGTCGGCTCGAACTGGCGGCGCTTCATGTTCGGGTAGAGATCGGTGCCTCCTGCCACGAGCATGGCCCCGGGCCCGTGCGCGGCGAGGATCTTGACCGCGTCGGCCACCGAGACCGGCGTGAGATACCTGAACGGAGGCAGACGCATCATGATGCGAAGGGCCTCTCGGCGACGCTGTCGGCGGGCTGTCCGAAGGCCGACTCGACGGCGCGCGGCTCGGGGAAGGTGAAGACCGGCAAGCGCTCGGGCCCCACGCGGGCGGGCTTGCCCTGGCGCCCGAGCTCGAGCCCGCGGACGACCTTGTCCGGGGTGATGGGCGTCTCGTCGACCCTGACGCCGACCGCGTCGTAGACGGCGTTGGCGACGGCGGGGATCACCGGCAGCAGCGGCCCCTGCCCCGCCTCCTTGGCGCCGAACGGCCCCTCGGGGTCGTCGGTCTCGACGAGGATCGTGTGCACCTCCGGCATGTCCAGTGACGTGGGGCTCTTGTAATCGAGGAGCGAGGGGATCTTGTGCACGCCCTTGCGGAAGACCTGCTCCTCCATGAGGACCTCGCCCAGCCCCATGTAGATGGAGCCCTCGACCTGGCCCTCCACGAGGAGCGGGTTCAGCGCCCGCCCGACGTCATGCGCCACCCACACCTCGCGGGGCCGCACCTCGCCGGTCTCGGCGTCCACGTCCACCTCCACCACGCAGGCCGAGTAGGAGTAGCAGGGCGAGGGCCCCACGCCGCCCCCCTTGTACTTCCCCGCCCGCTTGGGCGGCGCGTAGGACCCGGGGAAGGCCAGCACCCCGTGCATGCTCTCCGCGAGGACCACGGCTTCGGCGAAGCTCATGCCCCGGTCCTCCTCGTCTCGCACGAAGACCCGGCGGTCGCGCGCGGCCATGTCCGAGACGGTGACGCCGAGCTTCTTGGCGGCGGCCTCGAAGAGCCTGGCGCGGAGCCGCTCGGCCGCCTGGATGGCCGCATTGCCCGCCATGAGTGTGACGCGCGAGGAGTAGGAGCCGAGATCCACGGGCGTGAGATCCGTGTCGGCCGGGTGGACGCGGATGTCCTTTGGCTCGATGCCCAGCACCTCGGCCACGAGATAGGCCAGCACCGAGTCCGACCCCTGGCCGATGTCGGTGGTGCCGGAGAGGACGGCGACGCCACCGCCTCGGTCGGCCTTGACGACCACCCCCGAGTGGGGCATGTCGTTCCAGTAGATGGCCGTGCCCGCCCCCGTGAGATACGAGGAGCAGGCCAGCCCGATGCCGCGCCCCCGGGGCAGCCGGCCGTGCTTCTCGCGCCAGCCCGAGGCCTCCACCACCCGGTCGATGCACTCGACGAGCCCCGTGGTGGTGACGGTGAGATGGTTGGCGGTCTTGGTGAAGGGCTCCGCCGCATTGCGCCGGCGCATCTCGGCCGGATCGAGGCCGAGCTGCTCGGCGGCCTTGTCGAGCTGGCACTCCAGCGCGAAGCGCGGCTGCGGGGTGCCATGCCCGCGCTTGGGGCCGCAGGGCGGCTTGTTGGTGAAGATGCGCGCCCCCTCGAAGCGGTACACGGGCACCTTGTAGGTGACGGTCTGGAGCACCCCCGTGTAGAAGGTCGAGGCCACGCCGTAGGAGCCATAGGCCCCGCCGTCGAGCCAGGACCGGAAGTGCATGCCGGTGATGGCCCCGTCCTTCCGGAAGCCGGTCTTGATCCACATGAGCACCGGATGCCGCCCGCGGTGGCAGTAGAAGACCTCCTCGCGGGTGAGGGCGATCTTCACGGGGCGGCCCGAGACCTCGGAGAGCTTGCACGCGGCGAGCTCGTGGGAGAAGGGATCGGTCTTGCCGCCGAAGCCGCCGCCCACGGGCGCCGCGATGACGCGGATATGCGCCCGCGGCACATCCAGGATCTTCTCCAGCAGCCGGTGCACGTAGTGCGGCGACTGCGTCGACGACCAGAGCGTCAGCTTGCCGTCCGGCCCCCAGTGGGCGACGGCGCAGTGTTCCTCCATGGGCAGATGCGTGTTGCCCTCGAAGTAGAAGACGTCCTCGCGCACGAGGGCGGCCTGGCGGAAGGCCGCCTCCACGTCACCGAACTGGAGTGCCACCGCCTTGTGGACGTTGGGGCCGTCGCCGTACTCCTGGATGCGCACCTCGGGATGGGCCAGCGAGTCCTCGATGGACATGAGCGGGGGGAGCACCTCGTAGCGGACCTCGATGAGGCGGAGCGCCCGCTCGGCCGTCTCCTCGTCCACGGCCGCCACGGCGGCCACCGCATCCCCCACCATCCGCACCTTCTCCACGCAGAGCGCCTCCTCGTCCTGGGAGACGGGGAGGATGCCGTACTTCCCCGGCGGGAAGTCGCGTCCGGTGATCACGGCGTAGACGCCGGGCAGCGCCCGGGCCCGCGAGGTGTCGATGCGCCTGATGAGGGCATGCGGATGCGGGCTTCGCAGGAGTCGGCCGTAAGCCATCCGCGGCAGGGCGATGTCGTCCGCGTACCTGGTCTCCCCGGTGACCTTGGCCCAGGCGTCGATCTTGGGCCGGGCCTGCCCGACGACGGAGAAGCCGTGCTTGCTCATGCCCGGCCCTCCACCATGGCCCGGGCCGGCGACTCGCGTCGCTCGGGCTGCCCCCCGCGCCGCATGCGGAGTCCCGCCAGCTCCACGGCGTCGAGGATCTTGCTGTAGCCGGTGCAGCGGCAGAGGTTGCCCGCCAGGGCCTCCCGCACCTCGTCGCGGGTCGGCACCGGGTGACCATCGAGCAGCGCCCGTGCGCTGAGCAGCATCCCTGGCGTGCAGTAGCCGCACTGGGCCGCCCCCAGCTCCGCGAAGGCCTGCTGGAGCGGGTGGAGCCTCCCCCCCTCGGCCAGCCCCTCGACGGTGGTGATCTCGCGTCCCTGGCACTCGACGGGCAGCGTGAGACAGGACAGCACCGGCTCGCCGTCCACGAGGACGGTGCAGGCGCCGCACTCGCCCAGCTCACAGCCGTGCTTGGTGCCGGTGAGACCGAGGTCCTCGCGGAGGACCTCGAGCAAGGTCTTGTGCACGGCGACGAGGACGTCGCGCTCCTCGCCGTTCACGGTCAGGCTCAGCTGGGTCTTCATCGACTCATCTCCCGGGGGGACGCCCCCCTCGCGATCGCCTTCTGCTGGATTACCGGACCACGAAATAGTGATTAAGTATTACTAAAGTCGCCCTAGGCCTGTCAAGGAGCGGCCCGCGGCGCCTTCCGTCCTCAGGCTGGCAGGAGCCTGTCGGTCCACAGACGCTCGGCGAAGACCCGCGCCGGCAGGATGTCGATGCCGTCCTCAGTGCGACGGGGCCTGGGCTCCAGGCACACCACGACGCGCCGCCGCGTGCGCGGGTGGTCCCGCGCCAGCTCCCGCAGGCCGGCCAGATGGTCGCGGTGCACATTCGCCGTGGCCTTGGCCTCGATGGCGAGGACGCCGTCGGCGACGAGGAAGTCCACCTCGATGCCGCTCGCCAGCCGCCAGTAGGCCAGCTCGGCGCCGGTGTCGCGGTAGGCGAGGTACGCGGTGAGCTCGTGGCACACCCAGTTCTCGAAGGCCTTCCCGAAGAGCTCCGAGCCCGGGGTCAGGCGGCCGCGCCGGGCGAGCGTGTTCACGACGCTCACGTCGGCGAAATAGAACTTGGGCGCCTGGATCACGCGACGCTTCGGGCGGCGGCGGTAGGCGGGCAGGAAGCGGCCCAGCAGGGTGTCCACCAGGATCTGGAAATACTCCCTGGCCGTCGGGGCCGACACCCCGCAGTCCCGGGCGAGGCTGGCGAAGTTGACCATCTGCGTGTCGGACAGCACGGCGGCTGAGAGGAAGCTCGCGAAGGCCGGCAGGCTGCGCACGAGCCCCTCGGCGGCAATCTCCTCCTTCAGATAGTCGTTGACGTAGGCGCGCAGGAGCGGGGCCGGGGTACGGCTCAGGTAGTGGCGCGGAAGGTAGCCGTGGTTGACCATGCGCTCGAGGTCGAAGTCGCGTCCGATCTCCGCGGAGACGAGGCCGTACAGCTCGTGCCGCACCGCCCGGCCCCCCAGCAGGTTGGCGGCGCCCCGCCGGACCTTGCGGGCGCTCGAGCCGCACAGCACGAAGCGCACGCCGCGGTTCTCGATGAGCCAGTGGACCTCGTCCAGGAGCGCCGGCACCTTCTGCACCTCGTCGATCACAACGACGGGCCGGCCCGGGATGGCCAGCAGCTCTTCCCGCAGCCGGGCCGGCCGCTGAGCGTAGCGAGCGAAGTCGTCGGTCTTGAGCAGATCGATCCAGATGGCCCCGGGGTAGGTGGCCCGCAGGAGCGAGCTCTTGCCCGTCTGGCGGGGTCCCCAGAGGAAGAAGGAGTGCTCGGGATCCGGGGCCAGGGCCAGTCGTCTCTGAAACATGTACTTTACTTTATCATGATAAAGACAGGCTTAACCTTCGATGCGTCGATCCGTGCGGCTGCCGAGTCAGCCGCGGCCAGAGGCGGTGCTCCGCCCCCGGATTCGGACTCCGAGGCCGCGGCCATCCAGAGTAAGATGGGCGCGTGCCCGCGGCTCGACAGGTTCCCGGGTCTGGCGCCCCCCTCCCCCCCGAGCCGCTGGACTTCCGAGCGTGAGACTGAGGATAAGGGTCCCATGAAGATCACCGGGGTCGAGGCCATCCCGCTCGCGATCCCCCTCAGGCCCATGACGCCGCCCTCGGCGTGGACGGATGGCGTGCGGAAACAGATCGTGGTGCGGGTGAAGACGGACGCAGGCCTGCTGGGCCTCGGCGAGGCCTTCGCCTACGGCGC
Source organism: Candidatus Rokuibacteriota bacterium (assembly GCA_016188005.1). Classification (NCBI taxonomy): domain Bacteria; phylum Candidatus Rokuibacteriota; species Candidatus Rokuibacteriota bacterium. The sequence goes on from JACPIQ010000101.1 coordinate 11,063, forward strand.
GCCGCTCGCCGTCTGCAACGTGATCGCCGAGAGCCTGGCGCCGATGCTCATCGGCCAGGACCCCGCGCGGATCGAGGCGCTGGCGGACCTCATGCACCGAGGCACGATGATCTACGGGCGCCGCGGGCTCGCCATGTTCGCCATCAGTGGCGTCGAGATCGCGCTGTGGGATCTCCTGGGCAAGGTCCGCGGCGCGCCCGTGTACGAGCTGCTCGGCGGGGCCACGCGGCCGCGGCTGCCCGTCTACGCGAGCCTCATGCGCTACGACTCCCCGGAGGAGGTGGCGCAGGCCTGCCGGCACTACGCGGCGCGGGGTTTCACCATGCTCAAGCTGCATCAGACGGATGTACTCTCCGTGCGCGCGGCGCGGCAGGCCGTCGGTGACGGCGTCGATCTCATGCTCGACACCAATTGCCCGTGGACGCCGGACGAGGCCATCGCCATGGCCCGCGCGCTCGAGCCCTGCCGGCTCTTCTGGCTGGAGGAGCCGGTGTGGCCGCCCGAGGATTACCGCGGCCTCGCCCGCGTGGCCCGCGCCACCGAGACGCCCATCGCCTCGGGAGAGAACGAGTCCACGCTCTACGGTTTCCGCGAGCTCATCGACGCCGGTGCCGCCGACATCCTCCAGCCGAGCATCACCAAGGTGGGCGGCATCTCGGAGTTCAGGAAGATCGCCGCGCTGGCCCAGGCGGCGAATCTCCCCATCGCCCCGCATTCCTTCTACGTGGGGCCCGGGCTGGCGGCCACGCTCCACGTGGCGGCGGCCCTAGGCGGCGCCATGCCGGTGGAGTTCCCCACCGGCGAGCACGAGACACCCTTCCTCACGAAGCCCATCGTGGCCCGTGACGGCCACGTCGAGGCCCCGGCGGGCCCGGGCCTCGGCGTCGAGATCAACGCGGAGGCGCTCCGGCGCTATCCCTACTCAACGGGCGGCGCCGAGCCCTTCGTCCTTCACCGCTGATCGGGCGCGCCGATCCGAACCTCCCCACGCGGGAACGGTGGCGCGGCGCGGAGCGCGAACAGGACTGGCAGCCTTCAGGGCCAGCGGCGACGATGGCGCGCTGCTCGAGCGGGTCCTCGGCGAGGAATCCGAGTTCAACGAGATCATCTGCTTCGGACGGATCCGCGAGCTGGCCGGCGGGCACGGCCTCGCGTGAGACATCGCTGACCGACCTTTGCTGGACGCCCCCGGCGCCTCTGGAAGCCCCCGTTTGCCCGATTTCCCGGGCCGCATAGTCGTTCGCACTACGAGAATGAGCCCGATGGCACATGGACCCGGCCGAATGTCCGACTAAGATTCGCTGAGAGGATCAAGGTTCCGCTGAGAGGACCAATGACCCAGGTCGGGACGAGGCAGCCAAACGTCATCCAGACGATCGCCAGAGCCGTCGATGTCCTGTACTGGCTGGCCGGGAACCCGCGGCCCGTGAAGCTCTCCGAGATCTCCCGGCACTTCCACCTGAGCAAGGCCGTCGCCCATCGCCTGCTCGCCACGCTCGAGGGGAAGGCTCTCGTCAGCAGGAACCCGCGCGACCGCCTCTACTCGCTCGGCGGCGGCATCGCGACGCTGGCCTCGAGCCTGCTCTACCGAGGCGACCTCGTCTCCCGCAGCCAGGAGGCGATGCAGCGGCTGTGGGAAGCACTCGGCGAGACAGTCAGCCTCAACATCCGGATCGACTTCCAACGCTTCTGCGTGTCCCAGCTCGAGAGCCCCCGGTCGCTGCGCTACACGCTGCCGCTAGGCACGCCGCTGCCGCTGTACTGCGGCGCGATCGGGAAGACGCTCCTCGCGATGATGGCCGGCGAGGAGATCGAGCGCTATCTCGAGGTGACCCCGCTCGTCCGGTTGGGCCCGAACACGCCCCTGGATCCGACGCGGCTCAGGGAGGAGCTCCGGGACATCCGGGGCCGCGGGTACGCCACCGCCCTGGAGGAGACGGGCCCCGGCGGCGGGGGCGTCGCCGCCCCGATCCTCGACGTCGGCCACCAGTGCGTCGCCGCCCTCGGCGTTTTCGCCCCGGTCAGCCGCATTCCAGTGGAACGACTTCGCGAGATGGGCGAGCTCGTGCTCCGCGAGGCGCGGGCGATCTCCGAGCGCCTCGGGTACCTCACGGCGCCCGCGACGCCACGCGAAGCGTCCCGCGGGCCCGACCCGAGGCTGCCGAACATCCAACCGAGCGTGGGAGCGAGTCATGAATCGACTGCACGTTGACAGGGTCGTATCGCTCGAGGTCCTCGTTGCCGGCGGAGGCGGCGCCGCCGCCCGGGCCGCCGTCGCGGCCGCCCAGCACGGCGCCCGAACGGGTCTGGCGGTGAAGGGCGCCGTGGGCCGCTGCGGGAGCACGGCGGTCGCCTTCGGGGAGATCACGCAGTACGCTGCCGCCACCGAGCCCAACGATTCCCCCGAGCAGCACTTCCAGGACACCGTCCGGGCGGGCAAGGGGCTCTGCGACGAGCGGCTGGCCCGGGTCTTGGCCGAGGAGGCCCCGTTGAGGCTGCGCGACCTCGTCGAGTGGGGCGTGAAGTTCGAGCGCCTCGGCGACAAGATTGCCACGACCCAGGGGTTCGCCCACCGGGTCTATCGGGGGCTCGCGCTCGAGCTGGGGCTCGAGCGGAGCCTGCTCGTCCCCATCCTCCGCCAGATCCGCGCCCGCGACATCCCCGTGTTCGAGCACGTCATGATCGCCCGGATCCTGGTCGACGGGGGCCGCGTCGTCGGCGCCCTCGGGATCGACACGAAGGCCCGGGAGGTAGTCCTCTTCAGCACGCCGGCGGTGGTCCTCGCGGTCGGGGGGGCGCACGAGCTGTACGCGACGAGTGCGACATCGGGCGAGATGACGGGCGACGGCTACGCGATGGCGGAGGAGGTGGGCGGGGAGTTCGTCAACATGGAGTTCGTGCAGATGGGCCCCTGCGCCTTCCGGCCTCCGTACACCGCCATGGCCAAGCCGCTCTGGAGCCTCGAGCCCCGGCTCACCAACGCCCGCGGCGAGGAGTTCCTTGACCGTTACCTCCCGAAGGACGTCAGCCGGCACGACTTCTTCCAGACGGTCGAGTTCCCGTTCACCGTTCATACCATCGGGCGGTTCCTGGCGATCGCCACCGCCAGCGAGGTTCTCGCCGGCCGCGGGACGAAGCGCGGAGGGGTCTTCTGCGACCTCACGCACCTCGGCGCCAGGACCATCCAGGATCGGATCCCGTTCACGCACCGCTTCTACCGCAGCCACGGCGTCGACCTGGCGAAGCACCGCGTGGAGTATGCGATCGCGGCGCACTGCTTCCACGGCGGCGTGAGGATCAATGAGCGGTGCGAGACGAGTGTGCCGGGCCTCTACGCGGCGGGCGAGACCGCTGGCGGCCTGCGGGGCCCACAGCGTCCGGCCGGCAACTCGCTCGCCGAGGGCCAGGTCTTCGGGTATCGGGCGGGGAAGTTCGCCGCCGTCCACGCCAGGGACGCCGGGGTCCCCGAGGGGAAGCGGACGGCGGCGCTCGGCCGGCAGTCGCCCCTCTGGCCTTATCCCGCGCCCCGCGACGGCCTCGCAATTCTCTCCCTCAAGCGCAAGATCCAGCGCCTCATGTCGGAGAACGCGATGGTCGTCAAGAACGCGGCCACGCTGGAGGTCGCCTTGTCCGGCCTCGAGCAGATCGAGAAGGAGGACCTCCCGCGCCTGCCGGTCACGCGCGAGAGCCTCGCCCGCGCCGTCGCCGTCAAGAACCTCGTCAGGGTCGGTCGGCGCATCGTCGAGGCGTCCATCGCGCGCAAGGAAAGCCTGGGCGGGTTCTACCGCGACGACTACCCCGTCCGCGATGCGTAGGAACGTCACGAGACCCCCTCGTGACAGGGCTGGAGAGGAGGATGATATGAGACGGTTTCGGGTAACAGGGCTGCTCGCGCTCACCGTGCTGATCGTGGCGCTCGTCCTGGGCGCGCCCGCCGGTGCCGTCGCCCAGGCCAAAGTCGAGATCCACTACTGGACCTACTTCGACCCGGCGGGCAAGGACGCCAACTCCGTGGCGCAGGCGGAGTTCATTCGCAAGTTCCACGAGAAGAACCCCGACATCAAGGTCGTCATGGACTTTGTGCCCTGGCAGAAGCTTGACGAGCTGCTGCACCAGTCGGTGGCGGCGGGCAAGGGGCCCGACGTGGTCGGGGTCTACAACATGCGCCTCCTCCAGCACCTCGAGGCCGGGAACCTGATCCCGCTGGACGAGTACGCGCGCGAACTGGCGTCCGAGAAGGGCGACTTCCTCGCCTGGGAGGGGACCGTCTGGCAGGGGAAGAAGTGGGCGTTCTTCCGGGAGATCCTGGTCGAGATGCTCTTCGTGCGAAGGGACCTGGTGACGGCGGCGGGGGCGCCGTTCCCGCCGCGGACCTGGAAGCAGGTGGCGCAGGCGTCGGCGGCGATCACGAAGGAGCCCATGTGGGGGATCATGATCCCTCTGTCCAAGAAGCAGCTCGCCAACCGCCTCATGGCGTTCTTCACCTATTACCTCTGGGGCGAGGAGGGGAACCTCGTCGACGCCAACGGTCGCGCCGCCTTCAACTCCAAGGCGGGTGTCGAGGCGTTCGAGTATCTCCGCGACTTGGTCGACAAGCGCAGGTCCATGCCCAAGAGTGTCGTCTCCCTCTCCTCGGAGGACGCGACGATGGCCATGGCCAACGGCACCGCGGGGATGATGATCCAGAACCTCCAGCGGGTGCCGAGGGTCCGCGAGGGCAAGGGCATCGGGATGAACGTCGTGGTGGTCCCCGTGCCGTCCAACAACCCCAGCAAGCCGGCGCCCGCGCTGGTGGGCGGCTACGTGCTGGGCATCTCGAAGTCCTCGAAGCACCCCCGGGAGGCGTGGCGCTTCATCAAGCACGCGGTGAGCGGGGAGGCGCAGCTCGTCCGGGCCAAGCTCGCCCAGAGCATGCCCACGCGGCGCTCGGTGTACGACGACCCCTTCTTCGCCACCGAGCAGGCGGACGTCATCCGGGCGGCGCGGGAGTTCACCGAGAAGGGCGTCAAGCCGTTCATGTTCCCCAGCGGCTACCAGGTGATGGCCGACGCCCTCGCCGACGCCGTGCAGAACGTCATGCTCTACAACGCGCCCATCAAGGCGGAGCTCGACAGGGCGGCCGCCCGGTACAACGCCGAGGTCAAGAAATAGCCTTGCCCCTCGCCCTCGACGAGTCGGTTCGCCGCGCGCCGATCCTCGCCGCGACCGCCCGACAGCGGCGCAGGCAGCGGGAGATCTTCCCTCTCTCGCTCCTCGCGCCGGCGGTGCTCCTGGTGAGCCTGGTCAGCGTGCTGCCGATCGTCTACGCGATCGACGTGAGCCTCTACAGGACCTTCTACCTCAAGCGCGTGGAGTTCATCGGCCTCGCCAACTACCTCGAACTGCTCCGCGACCCGGCGTTCCTGAACAACCTCGTGCGCTCCCTCCTCTTCGTCTTTGGCTCGCTCGCTCTCGCCATGCCGCTGGCGACGGTCCTCGCGCTGGTCCTGAACCAGGACCTCCGCGCCCGCACGCTCTTCAGGACGATCATCGTGCTGCCGTGGATCATGACGCAGGTCGTCGTCGCGCTGCTGTGGGCCTGGCTCTACAACATGGAGTACGGGCCGCTGAACTACATCATCCGGGGCCTGGGCTTCGGCGCCATCGAGTTCCTGTCCGACCCGGGCACCTCGATGCTCTCGCTGATCGTCGCCAACGTCTGGCGCTCCTTCCCCTTCCCGATGGTCCTCGTCCTGGCCGCGCTGCAGGGGGTGCCCCTGGAGGTGTACGAGGCGGCCTGGACGGACGGCGCCTCGACCATCGCCTGCTTCTTCCGGATCACGCTACCCCTCATCGCCTCGACGCTCCTCATCACGACGATCGTCCTCTCGCTCCAGTACTTCAACCTGGTCACCCTCATCCTGGTGCTCACGGCGGGGGGGCCGGCGCGGGCGACAGAGACGCTCTCGCTTCGCACGTTCAACGAGGGCTTCGGGTACTTTCACGTGGGCCTGGCGTCAGCGATCTCCGTCGTCATCTTCCTCCTGAACATCGTCTTCAGTCTGCTCTACATGAAGGTCCTCAGGGGCGACGAGGGGGCGTGAGGGCGGCGGTATGGCGCGCGCGACAGGGCCCCGCCTGCGGACGATCGGGCTGCACGCTGTGAACTACGGCACCCTCCTCCTCGCCTGCGCCTTCGTCCTCTTCCCGCTCCTATGGGGGCTCATCACCTCCCTCAAGGACCCCTCGAGCGTGACGGCCTATCCGCCCCGCTGGATCCCGGACCCCGTCACCCTCGACAACTATCGGGTGGTGATCGGCAAGTCGACGATGCCCACCTACTTCGCCAACTCGATAGTCGTCTCGCTCTCCACCGTCCTCCTTACCCTCGTCCTCGGGGTCCACGCGGGGTATGCCGCCGCCCGCTTCTCGTTCCGCTTCAAGAACGCGCTGCTCTTCTACATCCTCTCCACCGTGATGATCCCGGGCATCGCCATCCTGGTGCCGCTCTACATGATCGCCATCTGGGCCGGGCTCTACGACAAGCTCGTGGTCCTGGTGCTGATCTATGCCGCCTGGCAGGTGCCGACGACGACGTGGGTGATGAGGGGCTTCTTCGCCATGCTGCCGCGGGAGCTGGAGGAGTCCGCCTTGATCGACGGGTGCTCGCGCCTGGGGGCCTTCTACCGGATCATCCTGCCTCTGGCCTGGCCGGGCCTCTCGGCGGCGGCGATCCTGACCTTCATCTACGCCTGGAACGAGTTCATCATCGCGCTCACGCTCACCCTCGAGAACGCCAACCGGCTCGTCCCCATCGGCCTCTACTTCTACGTGAGCGAGTTCGGGATCCCCTGGGGTCAGCTCACCGCCGCCGTGATGATCGCCATCGTGCCGCCGGCGGTCTTCTTCGCGCTCCTTCAGAAGAAGTTCATCCAGGGGCTTTCCTCGGGGGCGATCAAGGGGTAGCGCATGGACCTGACGCGCGAGGAAGTCGCGATCCTCGCTGGCGACGAGGGGCCCGGCCCGCGGCTGGCGCTCGAGCTGCTCTGCGAGTTCGGGGAGATCTTCGGGGCCCGGCGGCTCATCCCCATCGCGTCCGTCCACACCGCAGGGCACCTCGGCTCGCTCCACCAGGCGGGCCTCGACCTGCTCGAGCGGTTCGTGAGCCTGGGGGCCCGCTACCGGGTGCCGACGACCATCAACCCAAGCTCGCTCGGCTGCGAGCGCTGCGAGCCGTTCACCCCGCCGCCCGGGTACGTCGAGAAGCAGGAGCGCCTGCACCGGCTCCACGAGATCCTCGGCGTCACGCCCAACTGGTCCTGCACCCCCTACTTCGAGCACCCGCCCGCGTTCGGGGAGGCCGTCGCCTGGATCGAGTCGCACGCGATCAGCCTGGTCAACTCGTACTTCGGGGCCCGGACCGAGCGCCTCGCCATCGGGATCGACGTTCCGGCGGCGATCCTGGGACGGTTCCCCGAGTTCGGGCTCTATCTCCCCGAGAACCGGGTTCCGCGTATCCTCATCGACCTGGTGGGCTTCGAGCGGATGGACCTCCTCGACTACGACTCCGTAGGGTATCTGGTCGGGCTGCTCGCTCGGGACCAGATCCCGTACATCCGGGGCCTGCCCGCGCGGTCCACATTCGACCAGATCCGCAGCCTGGGCGCCGCCGCCGCGGCGTCCGGCGCCGTCCCCCTGTACCACGCCGAGGGGCTCACCGCCGAGGTGAAGCGCGGTGCGATCCGGGTCGATCCTGCCCGCCTCGCCGAGCGGCACACGGTCACGCGCGCCGACCTCGAGGCGGTCGAGGAGCGGCTCACGACGACCGCCGCCGAGGTGGACCTGGTGATCGTGGGCTGCCCGCACCTGTCGATCGACCAGATGCAGGACCTCGCGCGGCGGATGAGCGGCCGAACCTGCGCGGAGACGCTCCCGCTCTGGATCTACACCTCGAGCCGCATCAAGGAGGAATGCCGCAAGGACGGAACGCTCGCCCTCCTGGAGGCCGCTGGCGCCTGGGTGCTGACCGGGACGTGCGCCGTGACATCGCCCGTCCGTCACTCGCCCTTCAAGACGGTGATGACCAACTCGGCGAAGGCGGCCAATGTGCTGCCCGCCGAGCACGGCCTCGGGGTCGTCTACGCGAGCCTCGAGCGCTGCCTCAGGACGGCGATCGCGGGGAGGAGGGCGTAGGGCGTGCGCCGGCTACTGCTGGGCGGCAGGCGGATCATGGGGGGACGGGCCCGCGGCCCGGCCCTCGTCACCACCCAGCCCTTCATGTTCGCGCACGGGATCGAGCCGGCGACCGGGCTCATCAACTTCGAGAAACACGAGCTCCGCGGCCGGAGCATCGCGGGCACGGTCATGGCGTTGCCGTTCGGCGTGGGCTCCTCCAGCGGCGCTGTGTGGTTCCTGGAGGCGGTACGCCAGGGCACGCACCCCGTGGCGCTCGTCGTGGACCGCGTCGACCCGCTGATCGCCACCGCCGTCCTCCTGGCCCGGCGGCTCTACGACGTGGTCATCCCGTGCGTGGAGCGGCCGGGGGCCACCGAAACGCTCGCCGCCGGCCGCTTCGCCTCCCTCGAAGTGGACGGCGACGAGGGCAACGTCTACTCCGTGGGATGAGACCGATGGAAACGGATGCCAGGACGAAGAAGCGCACCATCAACGAGGTCCGGCGGATGAAGTCCCTGGGTGAGAAGATCGTCGTCATGACCGCCTACGACTATCCCATGGCGTCCCTCGTCGAGGAGGCCGGGGTGGAGGTCATCTTCGTCGGCGGCTCGCTCGGCATGGTGGTCCTCGGCTACGAGAACACCATCCCCGTCACCATGGAGGACATCCTCCACCACCTCAAGGCCGTCGTGCGGGGGGCGCGGCGCGCGCTCATCGTGGCCCCCCTCCCCTTCGGCTCCTACCACGTCTCCAACGAGCAGGCGATCGCGAACGCCATCCGCCTGATGCAGGCGGGCGCCGACAGCGCCAAGACCCAGGGCGCCGGCCTCACGGTCGAGCGCGTCCGGGCGATCACGGCGGCCAACATCCCCTGCGTGGGCCACGCCGGGCTCACCCCGCAGTTCATCGCCAAGCTCGGCGGGCACCGCGCCGTCGGCAAGACGGCGGAGGAGGCGCGCGCCATCTACGACGACTGCCTGGCCCTGCAGGACGCCGGCGCCTGGGCCATCGAGCTGGAGTGCGTGCCGGCCGCCCTCGGCAAGGTGATCTGCGAGAAGCTGTCCATCCCGGTCATCAGCACAGGCAGCGGGGTCGACTGCGACGGCCAGCTCTTGAACCTCTATGACGCGCTCGGCCTCTACCGGCGGTTCAAGCCGCGCTTCGCCAAGCAGTACGTCAACCTCTGGGAGATCGCGCTCGAGCACCTCAGGGCCTACACCGGTGAGGTGAAAGGCAAGGCCTTCCCCGACGACGCGCACTCCATCGGCATGCCGGAGGACGAGCTCGAGAAGTTCCTGAAGACCCTGCCCTGACGGCGGGCGCCCTGACCTTCCAGCACGCGGCCCGCTACACTGGCGCCGTGGCGAGGGCCGGGCGCGCAGGCGATGGAGCAGGCCGGGGACCCCTGCGCCTGGAAGTGCTGCTTCGCCCGTTGAAACTGTCGCACGAGGTGCAGGGCCAGGGCCCCTTGGGCAGTGGCGATCGTCCCGGGTAGCAGGGCTACGCCCTAACCCCCGAGGCGGGGGACTGCGTCCCCCGCTGGGGAAGATGAGTAGCAGTCAACCGGCGACGCATCCTGGGGCCGGGATGAGGTGATGAGAAAGAGGGCGCGTGGGCGGCGGCCCAGGCTTGATTGAACGGCAGTCCGACAGCGTGCGAGAGGGACCAAGTGCGCTGGCGAGATCCCGGAGCATCGGAGGGAGTAGAATGCGGCCCACCCATCCACGGGAGGCCGACAACGTGATCTTCCTCCGCACCGAGGTCCTCACTCTACGAGGATCTCCTCCGCGACCACCTGCATCTCGGACGGCCGGACATGGTGAAGGTGATGTTCGATCGGCGCATCCAGCGGAACACGCCGGGGACGTTCAAGACGCGGCTGCTGCGGCAGGGCGTCGTGAGCTGCCTCAAGGTCTTCTACAAGAAGAGCTTCCTCAAGCAGTACAACAAGGGCGGGCGGGTGCTGCGCACCGAGGTTTGCGTCAACGACCCGCGGAACTTTGGAATTGGCCGGAGCCTGGTACACCTGAACTGCCTGGGGACCGTGGCGTATCACGCCATTGGGCGCTTCTTGAAAGCGCAAGCGGTGGCCCTGGCCACCGCCTTGGACCGCTCGACCTTCGAGCGGCTGGTCCCTGCCTCCGACGAGGGAGGCCAACACGTCGCCGGACTGCGGTTCGGCACGCCCCAGGTCATGCGGCTCCTCGCCGCGCTCGGGTGTGCCGGGCTCACCTTCAAGGCCTTCTCCCACACCGACCTGCGGGCGCTGCTCGTGGATCGGTTCGGGGCCGAGACCCCGGAGGTGACCCCCGCGCGGCTGAGCTATCAATTGACCAAGCTGCGCGGCACGGGGCTGCTGCGCAAGGTCCCCGGTCAGAACCGCTACACGCTGACGGACCGCGGCTATCGCGTCGCGCTGTATTCCTAGAGCCGCCTTGAGCAGCCCGGCCCACGGCACTTCCTTGCGGCTCCATGAGCGAGCAGAGCTGGATCGGGCAGTCGGTCAAGCGGGTCGAGGACTACCGGCTTCTCACCGGGCGCGGCGCCCACATCGATGACCACCCGCCCGTCGCCAACATCTGGCATGCCGCCATCGTCCGCTCGCCGCACGCGCATGCGCGGATCCTCGGCTACGACCTCTCCGGCGCCCTCGCGATGGACGGCGTCATCGGCGCCATCACGGGCGCGGATGTCCTCAGGCACTCGAAACCCTTCTCCGTGGGCGTCACCTGTTTCCTGTTTCGCACGGTGACGGGCACCATCCCCCCTGAGCCTCGGGGGGTCGGCAGGAGTATGAGGAGCCGATGGCACAGCTCCGATTCGGAAACCGCTGCTGGGCGATGAGTTCGTCGAGGTATTCGGGAGGCAAGTCCCCTCAGCCACCCTCTCTCCTACCATCCCTGTTCTTCCTCTGTGCTTCGTCCGGCTCTCTGACCAGGTGGTGCCCGCCGAACCTCCAGCCGGGTCGGCGCAGGCTCCTCACAGCGCTGGCATCCGCCACAAGGGTGTGATAGAAGAGACGCCTCGATGCGGTGGAATCGATGTGGCCCGTACGGCATCCGGCGCAAGGGCGCGGGCTCTCCCGACGGCGGCCCCCGGGATGGAGGGTGATCGATGCTGGACGGCGTGGTCAGCTGGCCGGTGGAATTCGCTGCGCGGTACCGGGCGCGGGGCTACTGGGGCGGCGTCACCCTCGGCGAGGCCTTCGACCGGGCGGTGGCGGCCCACGCCGACAGGGAGGCGGTGGTGGACGGCGCGCGGCGCCTCAGCTACCGGGAGCTGGGGCGGCTCGTGGACCACCTGGCCCACCACTTAGTCCGCCGCGGGATCTGCGGCGGCCGGCGCGCCGTTTTCCAGCTTCCCAACATCTGGGAGTTCCTCGTCGCCTACTTCGGCTGCCTGAAGGTCGGCGCCATCCCTGTCTGCTGCCTGCCCGCTCACCGCCACGCCGAGATCGAGTACCTGGCCCGGCTCACCGAGGCCGCCGCCTGGTTCATCCCGTCGGAGTTTCGGAAGTTCGACTACGTGGCCATGGCCGAGGAGCTGCGGGGCCGCCTGCCGGACCTGCGCGAGATCTTCGTGGCGGGGGACCGCGCGGCTCCCGGGATGAGCCGCCTCGCCGATCTCCTCGGCGATCCCGACGAGGAGCGCGCGCCGGCGGCCGAGCTGGCGGCCCTGCGGCCGGAGCCGGCGGACCCCGCGATCTTCCTGCTCTCTGGGGGGACGACGGGACTGCCCAAGGCGATCCCCCGCACGCACGACGACTACCTCTACAATTCGTCCGCCTTCGCCGCCGCCACCGGCTTCACCGGGGAGAGCGTCCTCCTCGTTTCCGTGCCCATCGCGCACAACTTTCCCCTCGGGTGCCCCGGGGCCCAGGGGGCCATCCTGATGGGCGCCCGGGTAGTGCTGGCCCCTTCGCCGGACCCCGACACGGTCTTCCCGCTGATCCGGCGCGAGGGCGTCACCTGGATTCCCGCGGTGCCGGCCACGATGATCACATGGCTCAACCACCCGGGATTCCGGCGGACCGAGCTGCCCTCGATCCGGGCCATCTACGTCGGGGGCGCGCGGCTGAACCCCGAGCCGGCGCGCCGGGTGCTGGTGGAGTTCGGGCCCGTGGTCGGGCAGGTCTTCGGCATGGCCGAGGGTCTGCTGTGCTGCACGCGGCCGGGCGACCCGGAAGAGGTGTTCGTGGAGACCCAGGGCCGCCCGATCTGCCCCGACGACGAGACCCGGATCGTGGACGAGGAGGGGCGTGACGTTGCCCCCGGCGAGGTGGGCGAGCTGCTCTGCCGCGGCCCCTACACGATCCGTGGGTACTACAGGGCTCCGGAGCACAATCGGGCGGCCTTCACGCCGGATGGGTTCTACCGGACGGGGGACATGGTGCGCTTCCACCCCAGCGGTAATCTGGTGGTGGACGGGCGGAAGAAGGACCTGATCAACCGGGGCGGCGAGAAGATCAACGCCGAGGAGGTGGAGAACCTGATCCTTGCCCACCCGGCCGTCTACAACGCGGCCGTGGTGGCCATGCCCGACCCGGTGCTGGGCGAGCGGACCTGCGCCTGCGTGATCCTCCGCCCCGGGGCCAGCCTGACCCTGGCGGAGCTGGTCCGGTTCCTCGAGGAGAAGCGGATCGCCAAGTTCAAGCTGCCCGAGCGCCTGGAGATGATGGAGCGCTTCCCGGCCACCGCCGTGGGCAAGATCTCGAAGGCGAACCTCCGGAAGGAGGTGGCGGCAAAGGTCGCCGCCGAGGCCCAAGTCGCGTAAGCGAGGAGATCTGCCCCGGCTTCCAGCAGGCGATGTTCACGGCGCCCCGCGCGTCTTCCACGTCCCCGCCTCGAGTGCCCTCCGTGGCCGCGGGGCTGCGCTACCGTTCGATGTCGAGCCCCATACGCCCCACCTGGGCGACGGCCCGCTGGACCCAACTTCCGAAACGGCTGACAGCGCGAACGTTGCCTTGACACGCGCGCGGCCCGTTGACTAGAATGCGGCGCCTCCCATGAGCGAGCAGGGCTGGATCGGCCAGTCGGTCAAGCGGGTCGAGGACTACCGGCTTCTCACCGGGCGCGGCGCCTACATCGATGACCACCCGCCCGTCGCCAACCTCTGGCATGCCGCCATCGTCCGCTCGCCGCATGCGCATGCGCGGATCCTCGGCTACGACCTCTCCGCCGCCCTCGCGATGGACGGCGTCATCGGCGCCATCACGGGCGCCGACGTCCTCAGGCACTCGAAGCCCTTCGCCGTGGGCGTCACGGCGCCCGTCCAGTACTTCTGCACGGCGACCGACAAGGCGCGCTTCGTCGGCGAGCCCGTGGCCGTCGTGGTGGCCCGCGACCGCTACGTCGCCGAGGACGCCGCGGATCGGGTGCAGGTGCGCTACGAGCCGCTGCCGGCGGTCGTGGACCCGGAGCGCGCCCTCGAGCCCGACGCACCCGTGCTCCACGAGGCGGTCGGCTCGAACCTGGCGAACCACCGCCACCTCGTCTACGGCGATCCGGACCAGGCCTTCCGCGACGCCGACGTCGTCATCAAGGAGCGCTTCACCTTCCCGAAGTACGGCTCGACGCCGATCGAGACGTACGGCGTCGTCGCCCGGTGGGACACGCTCGACGACGTCTGCACCGTGTGGTCGAACTTCATGGGGCCGTTCATCATGCACCCGCTCACGGCGCGGGTGCTGGGGCTGCCCGAGAACCGGCTCCGCTTCATCGTCCCGCCGGACATCGGCGGGAGCTTCGGCATCAAGTCGCTGATCTATCCGTACATCGCGCTGATCGCACTGGCCTCCAAGCTGACGGGCGTCGCCGTGAAGTGGATCGAGGATCGCCGTGAGCACCTCCTGGCCTCCTCGACCGGCACCGACCGCGTGGCCTACCGCGAGCTGGCGGCGAAGCGCGACGGGACCATCCTCGGCATGCGCTTCCGCTGGTTCGACAATGTCGGCGGGTACGTCCGCAGCCCGGAGCCGGGCTGCAGCTTCCGTCCGACGGGCAACTTCGTCGGCCCCTACGCGTTCCAGCACCTCGAGGTCGACGCCTCGACGGTGATGACGAACAAGTGCCTCACGGGGCCGAACCGCGGCTACGCCTGTGGCCACCTCTACTTCGAGACCGAGGGCATGATGGACCGCCTCGCCGACACGCTCCAGATCGATCCCGTCGAGGTGCGGCGGAAGAACCTGATTCCGGCGTCGGCCATGCCGTACCGCACCCCGACGGGCGGTCTCTACGACAGCGGCGACTACCCGAAGGCCTTCGACAAGGCGCTCGAGCTCGCGAAGTACGACGAGCTCCGGCGCGAGCAGGCGCGAGCGCGCGCGGCCGGGCGCTACTTCGGCATCGGCCTGGCGCTCGCGGTGGACCCCTCGGTCTCCAACATGGGCTACGTCGCGACCGCGCTCGACCCGCAGTTCCGCGCCAAGCCCGAGTACCTGCCGAAGTCGGGAGGCGTGGACGCGGCGACGGTGAAGGTGGACCCGCTCGGCCGCGTCATCGCGATCCTCGGGACGACGCCCCAGGGCCAGGGGCACCAGACGGTCGTCTCCCAGATCGTCGCCGATGAGCTGGGCTCCCGCCCCGAGGACGTCACCGTGGTGGACGAGATGGACACCTTCACCCGCGTGTGGTCCATCTCCTCCGGCACCTACGCGAGCCGCTTCGGCTCCGTGGGGACGACCGCCGTCGCCCTCGCCGCCCGCAAGCTGAAGGCGAAGCTCGTCGCGTACGCGGCCCACCTCATGGACATGCCCGCCGCGGAGCTCGAGTTCCGCGACGGCGCGGTGCGGCCGAAGACCGGCACCGGCCCGTCCTACTCGGTCAAGGACCTCGCCGGCCGCGCCCACTGGAACACGGAATCGCTCCCGGAGGGGATGGAGCCCGGGCTGCAGGCCACGGCCGTGTTCGGCTTCACGGTGGCGAAGGCGGTGGATGCCCAGGACCGCGTGAACTCCTCCTGCACCTACGGCTTCATCGCCGAGGTGATGGCGGTGGAGGTGGACCCGGAGACGGCGGCGATCAAGATCCTCCGATACGCCACGGTGCACGACGCCGGCACCATCATCAACCCGATGATCGCCGAGGGCCAGATCTACGGCGGCGCCCTTCACGGGCTCGGCGGCGCGCTCTACGAGGAGCTCGCGTACGACGAGGACGGCCAGCTCCTCACGGGGACCTTCATGGACTATCTCGTGCCCACGGCCAGCGAGGCGCCCACCATCGAGATCGCCCACGTCATCTCGCCCTCCCCGCTCACGCTCCTGGGCTCCAAGGGACTGGGCGAGTCCTCGTCCATGACCGTGCCCGCCGTGATCGCCGGAGCCGTGAGCGACGCGCTGGCGCCGCTCGGGCTCAGGATCACCGACCTGCCGATGGCGCCCTCAAAGCTGTGGAGGGCGATCGAGCGGGCAGGGCGCAGCCACACCGCGCCTGCAGCAGGCCACCCAGGGCCGAAGCCGGCCCAGCGTCCCCCGCGACCATGAAGCCGCCGAAATTCGACTACCACGCGCCGGCGGCCATCGAGCAAGCGATCGAGCTGCTCGGCCGCTACGGGGGCGACGCGAAGGTGCTGGCGGGCGGCCAGAGCCTCATGCCGCTCCTCAACTTCCGGCTGAGCCGCCCGGCGGCGCTCGTGGATCTGAACCGGATCCCATCGCTCGCCTACATCAGGGAGCAGGCCGGACAGGTCCGGTTCGGCGCGATGACGCGCCAGCGCGCCATCGAGTTCTCGCCGGTGGTCCGGGCGCGCGTGCCCCTCCTCGGGGAGGCCACGCGCTGGGTGGGGCACCTGCCGATCCGCACGCGGGGCACGATCGGCGGCTCGATCGCCCACGCCGACCCGTCGGCCGAGTACCCGGCCGTGCTCACCGCGCTCGAGGGCGAGGTGGTCGCGCGCGGTCCCCGCGGCGAGCGCATCGTCAAGGCGCCGGATTTTTTCCAGACCTACCTCACGACGAGCCTCACCCCCGACGAGATCCTGGTCGAGGTGCGGATGCGGGCGATGCCCGCCGGTGCCGGCTACGCGTTCGAGGAGTTCGCGCGGCGCCACGGCGACTTCGCGATCGTCGGGATCGCCGCCGTGGTCGCGAAGGACGGTGCGCGCTGCGCGCTCGCGCGGCTGGTCGCGGCGGGAGCGGGCCCGGTGCCCACCCGCCTGCGCGCGGCCGAGGAGATCCTCGAGCACGAGGGCCTGAGCGACGCCGCCATCGAGGCCGCCTCCCGGCGGGCCGCCGAGGCCGTCAGCCCGGATACCGACATCCACGCCTCAGCCGACTACCGCCGCCACCTCACCGCCGTGCTCACGAAGCGCGCCCTCACGCGCGCGCTGGGAGTCACCCGTGTCTGACCTCGTCACCGTGCGCCTCAGGGTCAACGGCATCGAGCGCGAGGGCCGCTGTGAGCCGCGCAAGCTCCTCGTGGACTTCCTCCGCGAGGATCTGGGTCTCACCGGCACCCACGTCGGCTGCGAGCACGGGATCTGTGGCGCCTGCACGATCGTGCTGAACGGCGAGGCGGCCCGCTCGTGCATCATGCTCGCGGTGCAGGCCGACGGCAGCGAGATCCTGACGGTCGAGGGCCTGATGCAGAACGGCAAGCTCCATCCTCTGCAGGAGGCCTTCCGCGAGCACCACGGGCTCCAGTGCGGCTTCTGCACGCCGGGCATGCTCATGACGGCGCTCGATTTCCTCAAGACGAACCCGTCGCCGACCGAGGCCGAGGTCCGCGAGGGCATCTCCGCCGTCCTCTGCCGCTGCACCGGCTACCAGGGCATCGTCAACGCGGTGCAGGCCGCGGCACGGACGCTCGGCGCCGCCAGGGCGGATCGCGGCACGTGACCGGGCAGGCAGGCGGCGGCAGCGCGCCCGCGGTGAGCGCGCCCGCCGCCCCGAAGCTGGTGGGCGCGCGCGTGCCGCGCGTCGAGGACCCGCGCCTCCTCACGGGACAGGGGCGCTACGTCGACGACCACCGCCCCGCGGGGATGCTCCACGCCGCATTCCTGCGCACGCCGCACGCCCACGCGCGCATCGTCGGCATCGACGCGGAGGCGGCGCTGGCGCTGCCGGGGGTGGCGGCCGTCCTCACGGGCGAGGACATCGCGCGTGAGGTCAAGCCCGTGCGGGCCGGCTCGCGGATGCCCGCCTACAAGGTCACCTCCTTCCCGGCGCTGGCGCAGGGCAAGGTGCGCTACACGGGCGAGGCGGTGGCGATGGTCGCCGCCGAGAGCCGGTACCTGGCCGAGGACGCCCTGGACCGGATCGTCATCGAGTACGAGCCGCTCCCCGCCGTCGCCCTCATGGAGGAGGCGCTCGCGCCCGGCGCGCCCGTGCTCCACGAGGAGGCGGGCGGCAACCTCCTGCTCGCGCGCGAGTTCGCCCGCGGCGACGTCGACGCGGCGCTGGCGGGGGCGCACCTGGTCGTCCGCGAGCGCTTTCGCTTCCACCGGCACACGGCCGTCTGCATGGAGAACCGCGGCGCGCTCGCCGAGTACGCCAGCGCCACCGGCGCCCTGACGCTGCGCTCGTCGGCGCAGTGTCCGGGGCTCGTCCGCGATATCCTCGCCGATCTCCTCGACCTGCCCGAGCACCTGATCCGGGTCGTCGCCGCCGATGTGGGCGGCGGCTTCGGCGCCAAGGCCTCGCTCTACCCGGAGGAGATCGCGGTCTGCGTGATGGCCCGCCGGCTCGGGCGCCCGGTGAAGTGGATCAGCGACCGGCGCGAGGACCTGCTCGCGACCTCCCAGGCCTGGGACGAGATCGTCGAGGCGGAGCTGGGCGTGGCCGCCGACGGCACGATCGTCGGGCTCCGCGCGGAGGTCATGGCCGACGTCGGCGCGTACTCGATCTACCCCTGGACGGCCGGCATCGAGCCCGTCCAGACGATCTCCTTCCTGCCGGGCCCGTACCGGGTCGAGCACTACCGCGGCCGCACCCGCGGGATCGCCACCTGCAAGGCGCCCATGGGGCCGTACCGCGGCGTCGGACGCCCGCCGGCCGTGTTCGTCATGGAGGGCCTCCTCGACCGCGCCGCGCGGCGACTCGGGATGGACCCGACGGAGCTGCGCCTCAAGAACTTCATCCGCGCCGGGGACTTTCCGTACAGGTCGGCGTCCGGTATCGTCTGGGACCAGTCCTCCTTCACCGCGACGATGCTCCGCGCGCGCGAGGCGCTCGGCTGGGAGGCAGCGAGAGCCGAGGCGGCGCGGGCGCGGGCGACCGGGCGCTGGGTGGGCGTGGGCGTCGCCTCCTACGTCGAGCTCACCGGGATCGGCTCCGCGATCCCGGTCTCGCCGGGGATGCTCGTGCCCACAGGCACCGAGGCCGCGACGATCCGCGTGGACCCGTCGGGCACGGTGACCGCAGTCTTCGGCATCGCCTCCCACGGCCAGGGGCTCGAGACCACGCTGGCGCAGGTCGTCGCCGACGAACTGGGCGTGCCGCTCGGGGCCGTGCGCGTCGTCCACGGTGACACGGCGCTCTCGCCCTACGGCACCGGCACCTACGCGAGCCGCAGCACCGTGCTCGCCGGCGGGGCCGGCATGCTGGCCAGCCGGGAGGTGCGCGAGAAGATGCTCCGGATCGCGGCGCACCTGCTCGAGGCCCACCCGGCCGACCTCGTCGTGCAGGACGGCCGCGTGGCCGTGCGCGGCCTGCCCGACCGGCGCGTCACCGTCCGCGACATCGCCCAGGCCGCCTACGGCGGTCGCCGGCAGCTGCCTCAGGGCACGGAACCCGGCCTCGAGGCCACGCGCTTCTACGACCCGTACTACGGCACGGCGTCCAGCGCGACCCACATGGCGGTGGTCGAGGTGGACCGCGAGACGTTCCACGTCCGGATCCTCCGGTACCTCGTCGCCGAGGACTGCGGGCGGATCATCAACCCGCTCGTGGTGGACGGGCAGGTGCACGGGGGCGTGGCGCAGGGAGTGGGCGCCGCGCTCCTCGAGGAGATGGTCTATGACGGCGAGGGGCAGCTCCTCACGGGCACGCTCATGGACTACCTGGTGCCCAGCGCGAGCGAGGTGCCCGCGATGGAGGTGCACCACGTCGAGACCCCCTCGCCGACGACGCTCGGCGGCTTCCGCGGCATGGGCGAGGGCGGGACGATCGGCGCGCCGGCGGTGATCGCCAACGCCGTCACCGACGCGCTCGCGGAGATCGGGATCGAGGTCAACGAGCTGCCGCTCTCGCCGGGGCGGCTCTTTCGCCGAATCGTGGAGGGATCATGAATCTCGGGCTCGCGGGCAAGGTGGCGCTGGTGACGGGGGCGGGGCGGGACATCGGCCGCGAGATCGCGCTCGCGCTCGGGAGGGAAGGGGCGGCGGTGGCCGTCAACTACGCGAAGTCGCGGGACGCTGCCGAGGCCACGGCGGAGGAGATCCGGGCGGCCGGCAGCCGGGCGCTGGCCGTCGAGACCGATATCACCGATCACGGGGCGGTCCGGGGCATGGTCGAGCGCGTGGGTGCCGAGCTGGGCCCGATCGACGTCCTCGTCAACAACGCGGGCATGGTCCGCCGGAAGTTCTTCCTCCAGACCACGCCCGAGGAGTGGCGCGCGCAGATCGACATCGGCCTCTACGGCGTGCTTCACTGCTGTCACGCGGTCGCGCCGGGCATGGTCGAGCGCAAGGGCGGCCGCATCGTCAACATCGCCGGCGACTCGGCGCGCGTCGGCCAGGCGCAGCTCAGCATCACGGCCGCCGCCCGCGGGGGCGTGCTGAGCCTCACCCGCACGCTGGCGCGCGA
>JACPIQ010000102.1 GCA_016188005.1 Candidatus Rokuibacteriota bacterium
GCGGCGGAGAGCCGGTCGTCCTTCACAGGGGGACGGCTTCTCGAAGCACCCGGTCGCGAATGTACCAGTGGAGCGCGCCCTCGGTGAGCACGTCGACCCGGCGCCCCAAGCACTCCTCGAGGTCGGCGACCAGCCCGGCGGGGAAGAACGTGCTGCGCTCCGAGCCCACGTCCACGAGCAGGTCGATGTCGCTGTCCGCTCGCGCGTCCCCGCGGGCGACCGAGCCGGACACGCGGACGTTCCGTGCTCCATGGTGGGCGGCGATCCGCAGAATGTCGATCCGCCGCTCCCCCAGGATCTCCTCGATGCCCACCGTCCCCTCCGCCTTCCGCCACCGCCGCGGCGGCTTCCTGAGGATGGATCTTACCAGCACCGGAGGTGCCGGGGAATCCGCAAGTCGCTCCGCGCGGCGGGCCTGGGCGCCGCGAGCCGGCGCCGTGCTAGGCTGGGGCGGGCTCGAGCCGTGAAGAGGCCGTCGCGTGACCAACCGAGGAAGAGGTGATGGCTAGCGTCGCCGATCTCGTGGTCAAGGCCCTGCGCGGGGCCGGCGTGGCGCGGCTCTTCGGCGTGCCCGGCGGCGGCTCCAACCTCGATCTGCTGGAGGCGGCGCGGGCTCAGGGGCTGCCCTTCGTCCTCTGCCACCAGGAGTCCGCGGCGGGCATCATGGCCGCCGTGACCGGCGAGCTGACGGGCCGCCCTGGCGCCGCGCTGGCGACGCTCGGCCCCGGGGCCACGGCCAGCGCCACAGGGCTCGCCTACGCCTACCTCGATCGCGCGCCCATGGTGCTCGTCACCGACCGGCATCCCGCGGCCGCCCTCCGCTTCACGACCCACCAGACCGTGGACCACCGTGCGCACCTTGGGGCGATCGTGAAGGCCAGCGCGACCCTCGATGCCGGCTCCGCCCAGCGCGAGACGGCGCGCGCGCTGAGCCTTGCCCTCGAGGAGCCGCGCGGCCCCGTGCACCTCGATCTTCCCGCCGACGTGGCGGGCCGGGAGGCCGCCCCCGCAGCGCTGGAGACGACGGCGCCTCCGCCCGCAATGCTCGACGAGCACGCGCTCGATCGGGCAGCCGACATGCTCCGCGCCGCGCGCCGGCCTCTTGTCGTGGCAGGCCTCGGATGCCGGCAGGCCGACAGCAAGTGGCTCCGCGCCTTCGTCGAGGCGCTGCCGGCCCCGGTGCTGACGACGTACAAGGCCAAGGGCGCCATCCCCGATCCCCACCCGCTGGCGCTGGGGCTCTTCACCGGCGGGGCGCTGGAGGAGCCGATGGTGAGCGCAGCCGACCTCATCGTCGCCTTCGGCCTCGACACGGTGGAGCTGATCCCGCGCCCCTGGCCGTACAGGGCCCCGGTGCTCAGTCTCGCGCGTGGCCCATCCACCGCCCAGGCGCTCCGCGCCCCGGGCGGCGGCGCTCACTTCGCTCCTGCGCTGGAGGTGGTGGCAGACCTCGGCGCGATTCTCGAGGGGCTGGCGCCGCGGCTCGCGGGAAGCGCTGCCGCCGACTGGGACGTCGCCTGGCTGGACCGCATGAAGCGCGAGCGGCGCGCTGCCCTCGAGGTGCCGGTGCCGGGCCTGGCGCCCCATCGCGTCGTGCAGCTGGCCCGGGAGCTCATGCCCGCCGCCACCATCGCCACGGTGGATGCCGGCGCCCACATGTTCCCCGCCACGGCCTACTGGCATGCCGTCGAGCCCGGGGAGTGCCTGATCTCCAACGGGCTGGCGACCATGGGCTTCGCCCTGCCGGCGGCCATCGCGGCTGCCCTGGTCCACCCCGGGCGCCGGATCGTCTGCTTCACGGGCGACGGCGGGCTCATGATGGTTGCCGCCGAACTGGAGACGGCGGCCCGGCTCGGGCTGCCCATCGTCATCGTCGTCTTCGACGACGCGACCTTGTCCCTAATCCAGGTCAAGCAGGAGCAGCGAGGCCAGGCCGGCACCGCCATGCGGTACACGGGCCCCGAGTTTCCGGGGCTGGCGGGCGCCTTCGGGATCAGGGCGTGGGCGGCGCGGAGCGATGGCGAGATGGCGGAGGCGCTGGTGGCGGCGCAGCGTGGGCCCGGCCCGGCGCTCATCGCCGCGCGCGTCGACGCCTCGGGCTACCGGAGAGCACTCGAGATCGTCCGCGGCGCGCCCCCCGGGCCGGCGGTCGCCAAGTGACGCGCCGCAAGGTATAATCCGCGTATGGCATTCCTCTCGGCGCGCGACGAGCAGGCCGTGAAGAGCGAGTTCACCAAGCTGACGGGGCCGGTGAAGCTGACGGTCTTCGCCTCCGAGCTGGGGCCGGAGACCAACGCCCAGACGGTGGCGCTCGCGCGGGAAGTGGCGGCACTCTCCGACAAGCTGTCGGTGGAGGTCCTCAACCCCTTCATCGACAAGGAGCAGACCGCGGTTTACGGCGTGGAGGTGACGCCCGCGCTGGCCGTGGAGGGAGCCGAGGACTACGGCATCCGCTTCCTCGGCATCCCGGGCGGCTACGAGTTCGCCAACCTCATCGACGCCATCGTGGTCGCCTCCTCGGCCACACCGGGTCTGAGCGAGGCGACGCTGACGGCGCTGTCGGCTCTGCAGGAAGATGTCACCATCAAGGTGTTCACGACGCCCACCTGACCGCACTGCCCCCGGGCCGTGCGCCTGGCTCATCACATGGCCGTTGCCTCGCCGAGGATCACCGCCGAGTGCATCGAGGCCACCGAGTTCCCGGAGCTGTCGCAGCGCTACCGCGTGATGGCGGTACCGAAGATCGTCATCAACGACCGCGTCCAGTTCGAGGGAGCGCTGCCGGAGGGAGAGTTCCTCGGCAAGGTCCTCGAGGCCGTGAACGGCGGCAAGAAGGAGGAGGGGTAGATGAGCGGCGAGGGCTGGCTGTTCGTCGCGTTCTGCGTCGTGTGCCTCGCGGCGATGCGCTGGGTGCTGCCCCGCTTCGGCATCTCGACCTGAGCGGCTCCCACCTCCTGCTCCCGTGAGGAGCCCGGACCGGAAGCTCCGAAGCCCGACGTCCCCGCCGCCCGCCGCTGAGCTGCTCTTCGCCTACGGGACCCTCATGCGTGGGTTCCCGCTCCACCATCTCCTCGCCGGCCGCGCGCAGTACCTGGGCTCGGGCTCGGTGCCCGCACGGCTGCTGGACCTCGGGTCCTATCCCGGCGCCGTCGCCGATCCTGCGGGCGCGGTACGGGGCGAGCTGTACCGCGTGCCGTCGGCGGCGCTGTGGAGAGCTCTGGACTGGGCGGAGGGACCTCAGTATGATCGCGGAGGCGTCACCGTGACGCTGGACGACGGCCAGGAGGTGCCGGCGCTCATGTACTGGTACCGCGGGTCGCCGGACCGCGGGATCCCGATCCCTGGCGGCGACTACCGAGCCGCCGGGCCCGCTCGTTCCTTTCACCGGAGCAAGAGACCCGAGGAGGCGACCGATGGCGCTTGACCCGGCGGTGCTCGTCAAGGACGACCAGGACCACCTGATCCACCCGCTGCATCACCCGAGCGATCACCTGGAGCCGATGATCTACGTGCGCGGGCGGGGCGCCGTGCTCACCGACATCCAGGGGCGCGAGTACATCGACGGGCTGGCGGGGCTGTGGAACGTCAACGTGGGCCACGGCCGGGAGGAGCTGGCCCGGGCCGCCGCCGCGCAGATGAGCGAGCTCGCCTACTACTCCGGCTACTCCGGCTCCTCCAACGTGCCCGCCATCCAGCTCGCCTCCAAGCTCATCTCGCTCGCGTACCCCAACATGCAGGGCGTGTTCTTCACCTCGGGCGGCGCCGAGTCCAACGAGTCGGCGTTCAAGACGGCGCGCTTCTACTGGAAGGCCCGAGGCAAGCCCGACAAGGTGAAGATCATCGCCCGCACGCTCTCCTACCACGGCGTCACGCTGCAGGCCATGAGCGCCACGGGCATGGCGCCCTACTGGAAGATGTTCGAGCCGCGCGTGCCGAACTTCGTCCACATCCCCACCTGCTACCCCTACCGCCAGGAGGGCGCGCGTTCCGGGGAGACGGCGGGGCAGACCGCGGCGCGGCTCCTGGAGGAGGCCATCCTCCGCGAGGGCGCCGACACCGTGGCCGCCTTCATCGCCGAGCCCATCCACGGCGGCGGTGGCGTCCTCTACCCGACCGACGACTACTTCCCGCTGGTCCGCCAGGTGTGCGACCGCCACAGCGTGCTGTTCATCGCCGACGAGGTCATCACCGGGTTCTGTCGCACCGGGCGCTGGTTCGCGCTCGAGCACTGGAATGTCCGGCCCGACATCCTCTCTTTCGCCAAGGGCGTCTCCTCCGGCTATCTGCCCCTGGGCGGCATCATGGTCTCCAAGACGATCAAGGAGACCATGGATTCGGTGAAGCCCGACGACCGCTGGATGCACGCCTACACCTACTCGGGGCATCCCACCTGCTGCGCGGTGGGGCTCGCCAACGTGGCGATCATGGAGCGCGAGCGACTCTGGGAGCGCGCCGCCGTCCTGGGCACGCGGCTTCACGAGGGACTCAAGGCCGCATTCGGCGACCACCCGCATGTGGGCGACATCCGCGGCGGCAAGGGGCTGCTGGCCGCCGTCGAGCTGGTGGAGGACCGGGGCAGCAAGGCCGCCTTCGCCGCCGACAAGAAGATCGGTAACCGCGTGATCCAGGAGATGACCAAGCGGGGCGTGATCACCCGTAACCGGCTCGACAACATCTTCTTCTCGCCGCCGCTGGTGATCACGGAGGTCCAGGTGGACCGGCTCGTGTCGGTGACCCGGGAGGCCGTCAAGGCCGTCACCGGAGCGTAGCCTGCGCCGGCGGCCCGCGCCCGCGGGGACTTGCGCTCCCGGGGCGCCGGGCCCCGGCGGCCGGCGGGGCCCGGGGCGGAGGGGAGCATGACCGCCGCGGTCGTGATCTATGACGGCGCCTGCGGCCTTTGCCGGCACAGCGTGGACTGGCTCGAGCGGCGGGCTGTGCGCGGGCGCTTCGAGTTCCTGCCCTGCCAGTCCCCGGCGCGGCGCGCCCGCTTTCCGCGGATGGAGGAGCGCGCCTGCCTGGAGGCGATGCAGCTCGTCCTCCCCGACGGCCGCGTGCTGAGCGGGGCCGCGGCGATCCCCGAGATCCTGTGCCGCCTCCGTGGGTGGCGCTGGTTTGCCCCGGTGTTCAGGCTCCCCGGCGTCGGACTCCTGGCTCCTCCCCTGTACCGGTGGGTGGCGCGCCATCGCCACCGGCTCTCGCGCCTCGCGGGACCCTGAGATGCGGGACCTGGCGGGAGGCGTGGCCGTCGTCACGGGCGCCTCGGCGGGCATCGGTGCGGGCACGGCGCGCGCGCTGGGGCGGGCCGGCATGCGTGTGGCCCTCTGCGCCAGACGGCGCGACCGGCTGGAGCGGCTCAGGACCGAGATGCTCGGCACCGGGAGCGAAGCGGCGGCCTACCCCGTGGACGTGACGGATGCGCCGGCGGTCCGCGCCATGGTCGACGACGTCGCCGCGCGCTGGGGACGCATCGACGTCCTGGTCAACAACGCCGGGCGCGGGCTCGCCGCCCGCTTCGAGGACACGACGCCCGAGGAGTTCCGTGAGCTCATGGAGCTCAATGTCCTGGCCGTCGTCACGGCCACCCAGGCCGTCCTGCCCGTGATGCGCCGCCAGGGGCGGGGCCACATCATCAACGTCTCCTCGGTGGTGGGCCGCCGCGGCATCCCCGGGCGCTCGGCCTACGCTGCCACCAAGTTTGCCCTGCGCGGCCTCAGCGAGGCGCTCCGGATGGAGCTGCGCGGCAGCGGCATCGCGGTGAGCCTCGTCTTTCCCATCTACACCCGCACCGAGTTCCATGACGTGGAGCCAAGCCGCATGGTCTTCCCGCGCATGGGCGCCGTCCAGTCGGTGGAGCAGGTCGCCCGGGCCATTCTCCGCTGCGTGCAGCGGCCGCGCCCGGAGGTGTACCCCTACTGGCCGGCGCGGCTCCTGGCGGTGCTGAACGCCACGTCCCCCGGCGCCGTGGACCGCCTGATCGCGGCGTTGCGCCGCTGAAGGGGTCAGATCTTGCATTACGACATCGCCATGGGGGGGCCTGCGTTGTGAGATGGGTCAGGGCACTGGCCATCGCGTGCGGCCGGGAGCGCAAGAGCGGCCAAGCCGGGGCTATGTGTCGGATTGCAAGACCTGACCCTCAGCGGGTCTTGACGTTGCGGATCGTCGCGTAGAGCAGCAAGTCGTAGACGATCTTGAGTCCCCCGCCCAGCACGAAGGGGGCCGACAGCGACACGCCCTGCATCACCCAGCCCGTCACGACGGGGCTCGCCGACTGGGCGACGGTGCGGCTCATGTTCGTGAGCGTCGCCGCGCCCTCGCGCTCGTGGTCCTCCACGACCAGCATCAGGAAAGTCTGGCGCGTGGGCACGTCCATCTGCGAGAGCAAGTGCCGGCAGAGGAGGAGGACGACGGCCAGGGGCGCGGTGGGCGCGGCGGCCACGGCGATGAGGAGCACGTTGGAGATGAGGTGGGAGAAGACCATGGTGTTGACCAGTCCGAGCCGGGGCGCGAGCCGCGCGGCGAGCAGCAGGGAGAGCCCAGAGAGGAGCTGGGCACCGAAGAAGATCCAGCCCAGCGCCGCGAGGTCGAGCTGGAAGCGGGTGTAGAACCAGTAGGCCACGAGGCTCTGGATCACGAAGCCGCCCGCCAGCGAGTCGAGGGCGAAGAGGGCGGCGATCTTCCTCACGAGGGGGCCCGACGAGGACCGCGCGCGCCCCCCCGCGGGGCGGGGCGGCGCGGCCTCGGGGCGTAGCAGCGCGTAGAGAGCGATCTGCAGGCCCCCGCCCGCCAGGAACACGAGGAACAGCGCGGTGGGGGATGTCACGGCCCGGGCCACCAGCGCCGCGCCCAGAGCCGCGGAGACGTACCCCGTCAGGTTGTACAGGCTCAGCACGCTCGTCAGACGCTCCCGCGGTGTGGCCCGCGTGACCGCCACCTGCTCCAGAGCCAGGAAGGGGCCGGTCTCCCCGGTGCCCACGGCGAGATTGCCCACCATGGCCGCCGCCACCACGACCCACGGCTCGCGCGTGGCCAGGAAGATCGCCGCCGAGGCCACCGTGAGCCCTGCGAGCGCGATCAGCGCCGCCTTGGGGCCGAAGCGCTCGGCCGGCCGGCGGATGGCGAGGGTCAGCCCCGCGCTGGCCAGGAGAGTGAGGGTGACCGCCAGCCCGAGTCCGCGGGCGTCGAGTCCAAGGCGGGTCAGGTAGATCGGGAAAAGAACCCCGAGGAAGCCGTAACAGAAGGTGCGGGCGGTCTTCGCCGCGAAGACGAGCCACCCGTTGGCACTCACCCTCGGGACTCTGGCTGACCTCTCCCGGAGTGTCAAGGGGGCCCGGGCGGGAAAAAAGCGCTTGACTCTATCACTCCTCAGGTGTTGAGTGATGGAAGGCAGCAGAGGAGGTGCCTCATGGACTCGCTGGACCGCTTGCTTCGTGACGACCTGAACCGTCTGCTGGACCGCATCGTGGCCAGCTCCATCGAAGGGGGGCGGATCACTGCCGCCGGTCCGGATGATGGGCTACGAAACCTCATGGACAGCGCCGAGGCCCACCTGGCCGAGATGCGGTTCCGGCTGCTTCAGGACTACGAGCGGTGGCGCCAGGCGATGGACGAGTGCGAGAGCCTCTGGGCGCTATCGCGGCTCAGGACGGGTGACACCACGGTGTCAGAGGAGCCGGCCGAGGTGCCGAGGGCCGCCTAGGCGCTGAACAGCCGGCGAAGCCAGCTTCCGCTCGCTACAGGCTCTGACAGCCGCGCCTGGGCATAGGCCGCCCGGTGGCTCTCGAAGCGCTGCCAGTAGTCGGGCAGGCGCCTGGCCAGGAAGACCTGGCCGGCCACCGCCTGTGCCTGCGCGTCGCCGGCCGCGGCCTCGGCGAGATCCAGCGCAGTCAAGTCCTGCTCGGCGATCTCGGCGCGGAAGGAGTTTCGCAGGGAAGCGAGGAGGTCGGCGACCAGGGCCTCGAACTCCCGGCGGTCGGTGACGCTGTGCTCCTCCGGGGCGGGGCGCCCCTGCTTCTTGCGCTGCGCCACCAGGAACTCGAGGCCGGCCATCTCCACGGCCTCCTCGATCCGTTGGCGGAGCTGTGCCTCGATGCGCTCGCGGAGCCCGCGCGGATCGTCGTGCTGATGGGCGAACGCGGTCATGTGTCGTGCCTGAATGTGGATGACATCAGGTGGCGGTTGGGCCTCTTCGGGCCTCCGGCCCTTTCACCATCTCGCCTGAACGTGGATGACATCAGGTGGCGGTTGGGCCTCTTCGGGCCTCCGGCCCTCATCGGGGGGGGGCGAGGAGGCGGCGGAGGCCGAGGGCGAGGGGCTCCGGGCTGAGACTCATGTCGGCGTAGAAACGCGAGGGGTCGGCGACGCTCCCCTCCTCGAGCATCCGGAGCTGATCCATGGTCACCGGATACATGGGCAGCCACTGCAGGAGCCGGGTCGAGAGCTTGACGAGCCCCATCGGGGCATGGATCTTCCGTACCCGCGGCTTGCCGAGAGCGCGGCCGATCTCGTCCAGCACCTCGTCGAAGGGGAGGGCGGTGGGGCCCGCCACGTCGTAGGTCTGTCCGATGGTCTGGTGGAGGCCCAGCGTCCGGGCGAAGCCCTCGGCCACTTGCCAGACGCTCACCGGCTGGAGACGGTAGCGGCCGTCGCCAAGCACCGGCACGACGGGCAGCCGCCTGAGCATCCCCGTGAACAGCGAGACGAACTCGTCTCCCGGACCGTAGATCACCGAGGGGCGGAAGATCGTCCAGTCGAGCCCGCTGGCGCGGACGGCCAGCTCGGCCTCCCACTTGGTGCGGTGGTAGCGCGAGGCGGCCTCGGGCCGCGTCCCCAGCGCGCTCATGTGGAGGAACCGCTTGACCCCGGCCTGCTTCGCCACGGCCAGCATGTTGGCCGTGGCCTGGGTGTGCAGACGCTCGAAGGTGACGCCGTGGAGGGGGTGCTCGCGGATGATGCCCACGAGATGGATGATGGCCGAGCAGCCCTCCACTGACCCCATGAGCGCGTCGGGCTCCAGCACGTCGCCAGGAACCCGGTCGATGGCCTCGAAGCCGCGCAGATCGGCCTCGGATCCGGGCCGGACGAGGCAGCGCACGAGGAAGCCGTGGGCCAGCAGCGCCCGGATCACGGACTTGCCGACGAAACCCGTGCCGCCCGTCACGAAGATGCGCTTCATGGGGCCGAGCCTAGCACGGACGACGGCGAAATTCTTCCGCGGGACCGGCCCGCGCCATCGGTATCATGACGCCATGACTCTGCGCTCCCTGCGACTAGCCCTCGCCACTGCCTGGCTGGCCGTGGCGGTGCCCACCGGGGCCTGGGCCCAGCCCCTGGACTGGACGGAGCTCGACGAGGCGGCCCGGGATGCCATCGCCGCGGGGGACCTGCCGGGGGCCGTCATCGTGGTGGGGCAAGGTGACCGCATCCTCCACCGGCAGGCGTACGGCTCCCGGGCCCTCACGCCGGCCGTCGAGCCCATGACGCTCGACACGGTGTTCGACATCGCCTCGCTGACCAAGGTGGTGGCGACGACCCCCGCCGTGCTCGCTCTCTGGGAGCAGGGCCGGCTGGACCTCGATGCCCCGCTGGGCCGCTACCTCCGAGAGTTCGCCGGACCGGCCTTCCGCGGCGTGACCCTCCGGGGCATGCTGACCCACAGCGCCGGCTTCTCCGATCTACCCTCTCCCCGGGCCATCCCCAGGGGGCTGCCCCAGGCCGTGGGGCTCCTGGCCAAGGAGCACCTGGCGTACACTCCGGGAACGACCTTTCACTACAGCGACACGGGCTTCATCCTCCTGGGCGAGGTGGTGCGCCGGGTGAGCGGCGAGCGACTCGATCGGTTCGCGCGGCGGCGCTTCTTCGCGCCCCTCGGCATGCGGAGCACCGTCTTCCAGCTTCCCGAGGCGTGGCGGGGGCGCACCGCCCCCACCGAGGTGCTCGGCGGGCAGGTGCTGCGCGGGGTAGTCCACGACGGCAACGCCCGGCTCCTCGGGGGCGTGGCGGGACACGCGGGCCTCTTCTCCACGGCCGATGACCTGGCCCGCTTCTGCCGCATGCTGCTCGAGGGGGGAATGCTCGCCGGCCGCCGCCATCTGAAGGAGGCCACCGTGGATGCCATGTTCGCGCCGCGCATCACCGGCGAGACGACGCGGGGCCTCGGCTGGGACATGGCCTCGCCGTACTCGCGCGCGCTGGGCGCCTATTTCCCGGTGGGCTCGGTGGGGCACACGGGCTTCACGGGAACGTCCATCTGGATGGATCCCCCCACTCGCACCTACGCCGTCGTCCTGACGAACCGCGTGCACCCGTACGGCAAGGGCAAGGTCGTGGACCTGCGCCGGCGCGTGAGTGCCGTGGCGGGGGCGTTGCTCTTCGGCCCCCGCGAGCCGCCCTCGGCGGGGCCGGCGGCGACCGAGGTCTCGGCGCCAGCTGCCGATGAGGCCGCCGCTCGGAGCGGGCCGACGCGGACCGGGCTCGACCAGCTCGTCGCCCAAGGCTTCGCCCTGCTCCAGGGGCGCTCCGTCGGGCTCGTCACCAATCACACCGGGGTGGATGCCCAGGGCCGGCGGGGGCTGGACCTCCTGGCCGCCGCCCCCGGCCTCAAGCTACGCGCCGTCTTCTCCCCCGAGCACGGGCTCGGCGGCCAGCTGGACAGCAATGTCCCGAACGGCCGCGACCAGCCAACGGGACTGCGCGTGTGGAGCCTCTACGGCTCAGAGCGGCGCCCCTCGCCGGCGATGCTCGAGGGGGTCGACACGCTGGTCTTCGACCTCCAGGACGTGGGCGTGCGGTACTACACCTACCTCACGACCCTCGTCTACGTGCTCGAGGAGGGCGCGCGCCACGGCATCCCCGTGGTGGTGCTCGACCGCCCGAACCCGCTCACGGGTCGGACGGTCGAGGGGCCGCTCATGGATCCCGATCTGCGGTCGTTCACGGCGCCCCATTCGTTGCCCGTCCGGACGGGCATGACCGTGGGCGAGTTCGCGCGGATGGTCGTCGCCGAGCGGCAGCTGCCCGTGGCGCTCAGCGTGGTTCCGATGGAAGGGTGGGACCGCAGCCGCTGGTTCGACGAGACGGGGTTGCCGTGGGTCAACCCATCCCCCAATATCCGCTCGCCCCTCCAGGCGTTGCTCTACGCCGGCGTGGGGCTCCTGGAGGCGACCAATCTCTCGGTGGGCCGGGGGACGGACATGCCCTTCGAGGTGGTGGGGGCGCCATGGATCGGCGATCCGGCGGGGCTCGCGGTGGCGCTCAACGGGCTGGGGCTCGCCGGCCTGCGCTTCGAGCCAATCAGCTTCACGCCCTCGGCGAGCGTCTTCGCCGGCCAGATCGTCAACGGGGTGCGCCTCGTGGTGACGGAGCGGGAGGCCTTCAGACCGGTGCAGGCGGGACTGGCCATGGCGCGGGTGCTGATGGAGCGCTACCCGGCCCAGTTCCGGCCGGCGGCCATCCAGAACCTGCTGGTGAATCGCTCGACCATGTGGACTCTCCTCCTGCGCAGCCCTCTCCCGCGCATCTGGAGCTGGGCCGAGGCCGGGCGCGCGAGCTTTCTCCAGCGCCGCGCGTCGTATCTGATTTACTGACCTCGCGCGGGCACGGCAGGTCAGCGCTCCACGACCTGGGAGCCGGGGCGCGTGCGGACCCTGGCTCCCTGGCCCTTCGACACTGTGACGATGGCCGGGTCGCCGTCGCTCACGAAGCGTTCCTGCGGGTTCCGGTCGAAGTGAGCGAGCCAGCGTCCGAGCTCCGCCTCCGTCGCCTGGATTCTCGGCAGGCGGTAGGGGTCGAGCGTCCTGGCATACGGGGAGGGCGCGGCGCCTCCCGCCACCATCAGGATCGCGTCGTGGCGGTAGCTCGAGCCGTTCCGGCCGCCCGCCACCGCCCACCGCACCTCCCGCGGATAGGCGCCCATCGGCAAGGCCAGCGTGCGCGGGCGGTAGCCGGGCACATGCCCCTGGATCCACTCCTGGGCGGTGATGATCTGCTTGCGCACCACCTCCTCGCCGTAGCGGGCCAGGTTGGCGTGCCAGAGGGTGTGGTTGCCGATCTCGTAGCCACGGCCGGCGAGATAGGCGAGCTTCTTCCCGGCCAGCGCGGGCTGATTGAAGAGGCGATTGGGGGGGTCGGCTCCCGGCAGCACGTAGAATGTCGCCGCGTGGCCGAAGCCGGGGTGGGCGCGCTCGAAGGCCTCGAGGATGCCCACGGCCGAGTCCGGGTCGACGACCCACTCGCCGTCGCGATCGAGGTAGCGGAACTGCCCCGGCGAGGAGTCGTCGAAGGTGAGGACCACGGGCGTGGTGCCGCGGGGCAGGCTGAGCTTGCCGTCGAGGAGCTCGCCGAGGGCGACGAGCCGGTAGCCGCGCTCCCGGAGCCGCTCGAGGTCCCGGCGGAAGTTGGCCGGAGTCCGCGTCCAGCGGTCCTCGGGCGTGTCGATCTTGTGGTATTCGAGGATCATGACCCGCCCGAGCTCGTTGGGCGCCAGAAGCTCGGTGGCAGGGGCAGCGGCGGGGGCGGCGAGCAGCAGGAGCGACAGGGGAACGAGCCAGGCCAGCGGGCGCTGCACGATCAGCCCTCCCTCAGGAGCCGGATGTCCTCGCCACGACCGGCTTCGGGCGCAGCGCTTCTGCCGTGTAGTCGTTTCGGGGGTTCCAGAGCATCCAGCCGGCACCCCCCGCCTCGTCGGCCCCACGCATCTGAGCCCGGATCTCCCTCACGCCGAAGATCCGCCGGTCGAAGGCGTAGTCGCGGAAGTCCTGGATCCAGGGCCGGATCTGGACCGTGGCATGGGTCGACCGCTTCCGGATGAGCCGCACGCTCTCGCGGACGACCTCGTAGGGGTGCTCCACAGGGTTGCGAAAGCCGGGGATGCCACGGTGGTAGCCCGAGGGGTAGACCATCGGCGAGACGTAGTCGAGGTGGGGCGCCATCTCCTCGATCCTCTGGCCGATGTCGGTGTCATTCTCGTTGAAGGCCGTGTAGCCGAACACATCGGCGGCGAGGAAGACCCCCGTCGGCCCGAGCTCCCGACGGGCTTTGGCCAGGAAGCCCGCGATGGTCTCGAGCCTCGTGGCCTGGGTGTTCGGGCGCGAGTAGCGCGCCGCCGACAGCCGGCCGTCAGTGGGGAAGCGCACATAGTCGAACTGGATCTCGTCGAAGCCCTTGCCCGCGGCCTCCTTCGCGATCGCGAGGAGGTAGTCCCACACCTCCTCGCGCGTGGGATCCACCCAGGCGAGCTTCTCCCTGTCGACCCAGGGCCTGCCGGTGCGCGTGTCGATGACGGCGAGGTCCCGGCGGTGGGTGGCGAGGACATTGTCCTTGAAGGCGACGATGCGGGCGACGGTGTAGACGCCGCGGCCCTTGAGGTCGGCGATGAGGCCCTCGAAGTCCTTGATGATCACCGGCCCCTGGGCCCCCGCCGCGAGCGCCGCCGGCACCCCCGTCCGGTAGGGGATCAGCCCGCGGTCCCCCTTGACGTCGATGACCACTCCGTTCAGCTCCGTCCGGTTCGTCAGCTCGATCACCCGCTCGCGGATGCCCCGGTCGCCGACGCCGTAGTAGGTGAGGTAGGCGGCCTTCACCACGTGCGGCTTGAGCGCCACCGTCGGCTCCGCGCCCTCGAGGGTGAGGCGGCGGCGCTCGTAGCCCGGCATCTTGACGAGGACGCTCCGATCCCCCGTGAGGGGCCCCAGCGAGAAGCGGCCCTCCTCGTCTGTGCGCGTCTCGAGCTCACCCGCCCTCACCGAGGCCCCTCGGAGCGGCGTGGCGCGGCCGGAGTCCACCACCCGCCCGCTGAGGGTGACCGGCGGCGCGGGGGCGGCCGGAGGTGTCGCGGGCGCGGCGGGGGCGGGCGTCGGGCGGGACGCCTCCTGCTCGACCTGGCTGGCCTGGAGCCCGGTCGGCGCCGAGAAGAGAAACGAGGTGACCAGGGCGAGGGCGGCCACGATGCCGAGCGCCACGGCGCCGCACATCAGGAGCCTCGGGCGCGGGCGCTCGGTCGGGGCGGGGAGGATCATCGGTAGCCCCGAGCCTACGCCCGCGCCGCGACCAGCGAAAAGAAATTTCTTCGGCATCACGTTCGCTCAACAGCGCGCCGCCACCGGCGCCCGGGCTACAATAGGGAGCATGACGACCGCCCCGTCCCACTCACACGATGGTGCTCAACTCTGTGACGCTGCGGCGCGCCGGGCATTCACGGTCAACGGCCTCACGCTGCGGGGCCTCGAGTGGCCGGCCCCGGGCCGGCCGGCCCTCTGCCTTCTCCACGGCGGCTCGGCCCACGCCCACTGGTTCGATGCCGTGGTGCCGGCCTTCCAGGGGCGCTTCCACATCCTCTCACTGGACCAGCGCGGCCACGGGGAGAGCGACTGGTCCGGGGGGCCCGCCTATGCCACGGAGGACTTCGCCTCCGATCTGGTGGGTGTGATGGCCGTCATGGGCTGGGAACGGATGGCGCTGGCGGGCCACTCCATGGGCGGGCACAACGCCATGGCCTTCGCCGCCTGGCACCCGGAGCGCCTCTCGGCCCTGTGCGTCGTGGACAGCCGCCCGGCTATCCCCTCCGACCGGCTCCACTCCCTGCACCGCCGCGGCCACCGGGGCCCCCGGCGTCACGAGAGCCTGGAGGCGGCGCTGCGGAACTTCAGGCTCCTGCCGCCGGAGACCACAGCCGATCCCGCGCTGCTCGACCACCTGGGCCGCCAGGGGATCGTCGAGCGCGAAGGCCGCTTCCTGTATCGATTCGACCCGGCCTGCAGCGGCACACGGCGGCCCGTGGATGCCTGGCCGCTGCTGCCGCGCATCACGGCGCCGACCTTGCTCGTCCGCGGAGAACACTCCCCGATCATGCCCGACGCCATCGCGCAGGAGATGGCCGGGCACATCCGGGGCTCGCGGGTGGTGGAGATCCCGCGCGCCCATCATCACCTCGTGCTGGACGAGCCCGCGGCCTTCTCCGCGGCGCTGGGCGACTTCCTCTTCCAGCGGGGCCAGTAGGCTCGGCGCTTCCCCCGGGCCCGCTCCACGGGCGCCCCATCGAACTCGCGAGAGACCCGGAGGCGCCCCGCGGGGCCCGGGCCCTCCGAGTAGCCCCGCCGCCGGAGCGCCACTCACCCTGCGTCTGGGTCGCCCCCCTCCTCGCGCAGCGCTTCCAGCTCGGCGATGGCCTCGAGGTCCCTCGGGCGCCCGGCGGCTCTCTTGACGTGGATCAGGCGCTCGAGACCCAGACAGCGGTACTCCACCCCCGACAGCGTGACGCTCTGGCAATGAGGGAGCAGGTCGGCGTAGCTCCCTCCGCCGACGATTTCCCCTAGCAGGTCCAGGTCTCCAAGCGCGGTGGTGAGGGTGAAGTTGAGACCTCGCCGGATCGTCTTGGCGTCCCACCGGAAGGGCAACCCGGGCGGCGCCCCGCGCAGGTAGGGGCGATGCGGGGCAAGGGCGGTCGCGAGCCTGTCGAGGTTCTCCGGGGTGCGCGCATAGACGATGTCGAGATCCTGCGTCACGCGGGTTGCCCCGTGAATGGTGGCAGCAACCCCTCCCACGATGATGAACTCGACCCCGCCGCGATGGAGCTCGTGGAGCGCGCGCTCCAGGTCGATCATCGACGGGCGCGTCCCACTCGCCTCAGCTCCTCGGCGAAGCGCTGGAGTCGGCCGAGGTTCTGGACGCGCTCCTCGACCGTCCGAGCCAGGTTGGCGCGCAGGAGCGTCCGGTCCACGTCCTTCTTGTAGGCCTCCACGACGGGATCCAGCTCCCTGGTCGCGGGCTCGACACCGCGTCGGCGGGCGGGCTCGCTCATGGCCCCAATCTAGCACGCCGGGTTCGGCCTGCCCCGCCGCGATGCAGCTCGAGCGGATCCGTTCCGGCCCGGGCAGCCTTCGAGGCCAGCTCCCCCTCCTACCGGGGGAGCGGCTCCACGCGGATGCGGTAGCCGCCGGCCTCCTTCCCCAGAAGCGTGACCCTGAAGCGGTGCTTCTCGTCCTCGAACGTCGTCATCCGCGGAAAGTCGAACGCGGCGCCCTCGAGCCGGGGGAGTGTCGGATCGGCGTTCACGAGCTTGACCGGCGCCTGCCCGCGCCGGCACTCGGCGATGGTGTCGTCCGCGAACATGACGAGGACGCCCTGTCCGGGCAGATAGCGATCGAACCCGACAGGCTGCCGGTTCTCGATCAGGTAGTAGGTGCTCGCCGACAGCGGGATCTTGACCGCCAGCACGTTGGCGGAGGCGTCTGCCAGCGGTCCGAGCAGGAGCTCCGTCCGCTCCGTCGGCTTCACCACGCGCACCCGCCCTGGGTCAACCCAGCCGAGGCGGAGCCGGGTCCATGACGAGAGGCCGGGCGGCGGGATCTCCCACTTGTGGAAGTGGCAGGACATCGGGTCCCAGAAGCCCATGTTGACGATCGCACCGAGAAAGACGTCGCGGAGCGGGCCCGGCCGCGCCTGCAGGTCGTGATCGTAGAGGCACGGCACGAGACGCTTGCCGTCGCGTACGCCGCCGAGGATGTGGCCGACGTCGTGGAACAGGGTTCCGAGATGGGCCTGGTAGCAGAAGATCGCCACGCCGCCGCTCAGCACGTGACCGCGGGCGGTCGTCAGGGACTCCCTGGTGCTCCAGCCGAGCATCCCCGGCCAGCCGCACAGGCCCACCATGCCGTATTCCTCGCGCTTCGCCCCCAGGAAGATGGCGGTGAAGTCGTACTTCGAGACGTCCACGTCGCGGTCCACTGCATTCAGGGCGTCGTCGATCAGTCCGCGTACGCGGGTCTTGTCGACTTCGAGGTTGCGCGGCGAGATGGCGTACTGCGCGACGGGGCGCGGGAGGGTGTGCCACGTCTCGGTGATCTCCGCGTGGAGCCGGACTCTCCCGTACGACATCTCCGCCACGTAGTCGGGCAGCTCCTGCGAGAATCGCCGCTGAGCCCATCGCCTCGGCACGGCGTGAGGAAGGCCGGGGAACTGCGCGAGGATGACGAGCCCCGACGTCACACCGCCGGATCCGGATCGGGTGGGGAGCGTGGCGGGCCGGGCACAGCCGGCCCCGCCGAGCGCCGAGGCGGAGAGGGCGAGCACCTGGACGGCGAGGCGGTTGAAGGCGCGACGTGGCAGGCTCATGGTGCGTCTTCCCCCGGTCAGGCGTGCGCGGTGGGGAACTGGCCGGGGCGGCGTCCCGGGGCCGGCCGACCGGCGAAGGCCTGGGCGAGGAGCATCCACTCGCGCGCGGCCGGCCCGGCGGTGGTGAGCCGCGTGTCGTCCAGGTGCCGCCGGTGGGTGACGACGCGGCAGAAGTCCACGGCCGGTCCCGCGATGCGGTTCTCGGCGGCCGCCTCCCCGTCCTCCCAGCGGGCGCCCGACGGGAGGACCAGCTCGACGCGCACCGGGGCAGCGGGCGGCGGGAGGCCGTGCAGCGTGTAGGAGAAGGCGCGCGTCCGCACGCCGAGCACCAGGATGTGGCGGATCCGGTCGGTGTCGCGGCGGGGGAGCGCGAGGGCGTCGGTGACGTCGTGGCCGTGGAGCCAGCTTTCCATGAGGCGGGCGCTCAGGAAGGACATGGCGCTCATGGGTGGGCCGTACCAGGGCACGCGCGCCTTCGGCCCGAGTCCCGCCGCGGCCCCGGCGAGGCGCCGTCGGGCCGCCCTCCACCAGGCCAGGAGGTCGGCCGGCCCGAGCGCCCGGCCCCGCTCGAGGTACCGGGCCTCGTAGCCCGGGATGTCCGGGAGCGCGGCCGCCACCTCCCGGGCGAAGCCCTCGGGGTCGGTGATCGCCACCGCCGCCACGTCGTCGAAGTGCGCGAGGTGCGCGATCTGGTCTCGCACCGCCCAGCCCTCGCTCGGCGTCGGCGCCGCCCACTGTGCGGCCGTCAGGCCGGCCACGAGCGCATCGAGCGCCGCCTGCTCGGCCTCGAGGTCCTGTCGCATCTCGTCGAGGGGCATCGTCATCCTTTCGCTCCCCCGCGCCTCGGCGACGAGGCCGTCAACGGCTCGATGCGCACCGCGCAGGCCTTGTACTCGGGAATCTTGGCTGAGGGGTCGCAGGCGGAGTTGGTGAGGAAGTTGGCGGCGGAGTCCGCGAGCTTCACGAAGGGGACGAACACCGCGCCAGGTTTCACGGCCTCGGTGAGGGAGGCCCAGCCGGAGAGCTCGCCCCGTCGCGAGACCACGCGGAGCGGGGCGCCTGTCTCCACGCCGAGCCTGCGGGCATCGACAGGGTTGACGGCGATCTCGAGCCGGGGCGCCAGCTCGAGCAGGCCCTGGACCTGACGCGTGAGGGTGCCGCCGTGCCAGTGGTAGAGGAGCCGGCCGGTGCTCAGCACGAAGGGGTATTCCGTGTCGGGCAGCTCATCCGCGGCGGCCGTCTGGCTCACGGGCACGAAGCGGGCGCGTCCGAGGGGGAAGGAGTCGGCGTAGAGATAGCGCGTTCCCGGGTGATCGGGCTCGGGGCAGGGCCACTGGATCCCGCCTGTCTCGAGTCGCGCATGGGAGAGCCCCCGGATGGCAGGCCAGAGCGAGGCCAGCTCATCGAAGATCTCCGAGGGCCCGCGGTAGTCGAAGCCCCGGGCTTCCCGCCCCAGCCGCCGCGCCGTCCGTCGCGCCAGCTCGCAGGTGATCCACCAGTCGGGCCGGGCCTGCCCCGGAGGCGGCAGCGCCTGGCGCACCCGCTGGACGCGCCGCTCGCTGTTGGTGAAGGTGCCGTCCTTCTCGGCGAAGGCCGCGGCGGGCAGAAACACATGAGCGCGCTCGGCCGTCTCGTGGAGGAAGAGATCCTGGACCACGAGGCAGTCGAGCTGGCTCATGGCCTTCTCGGCGTGGTGGAGGTCGGGCTCCGACAGCAGCGGATTCTCGCCCACCACGTACATGGCCCGGATGCGGCCGTCGAGGCACCCCTCGACCATCTCGGTGACCACGAGCCCCGTCTCTCCTGGCGGCCGCACCCCCCAGGCTCGCTCGAAGCGGTCGAGGCTCGCCGGGGAGTAATCGGCGTAGCCCGGCAAGTTGGTCGGGATGCAGCCCGCGTCCCCGCAGCCCTGGACATTGTTCTGACCGCGGAGCGGGGAGATGCCGGAGCCGGGGATACCCATCTGGCCGGCGGCCAGCGCGAGGTTGAGGAGCGCATGCGCATTGGCCGTGCCGTTGATGTGCTGGGTGATCCCCATGCCCCAGATGAGGCAAGAGCCCGAGAAGGGGGGACGCGCATACCAGCGCGCGGCGCGGCCGATGTCTTCGGCCGGCACCCCGGTGACCTCCTCGGCGTAGGCGAGGGTGTAACTCGCGAGCGAGGCCGCCCACGGCTCGAAACCCTCCGTGCGGGCGCGCACGAAGTCGAGGTTCGCGAGCCCCTCGTCCAGCAGCACCCTGGCCATGGCGTTGAAGAGCGCCACGTCCGTGCCGGGACGCTCGGAGAGCCACAGGTCGGCCTGATCGCAGAGCTCCACGCGCTTGGGGTTCACCACGATCAGCCGGGCGCCGCGGCTCACCGCGCGCCTGAGCCTCACGGCGATGA
>JACPIQ010000103.1 GCA_016188005.1 Candidatus Rokuibacteriota bacterium
GTTCCGCTCGAAGCTCCCGGAGGCGCGCATTCCCGGCACCGAGGAGCCCGAGACGTTCGTGCTCGCGGGCGGCCACTCCTGCGCGTGGGAAGTCGGCACCACGGACAACGCCACGGGCAACGCCTGCCTGCTCGAGCTGGCGAAGATCCTCTGGCAGAACCGGGCGTCGCTGCGCCGCGGCGTCCGCGTCTGCTGGTGGCCCGGCCACTCGCACGGGCGTTACTCCGGCTCGACCTGGTATGCCGACACGTTCTTCACCGACCTCGCGGAGCACTGCATCGCCTACCACAACATCGACTCGCCGGGCGTGAAGGGCGCGACGAAGTACGTGGCGCGTCACACGAGCGCCGAGGTCGAAGCTTTCTGCCGGTCCGCGATCGAGCGGGTGACCGGGCAGGCCAAGGCTCCGATCCACCGGCCGTCGCGGGCCGCGGACCAGTCGTTCCTCGCCAACGGCGTGCCCGCGTTCTCCACGTATCCGTTCCTGCCCGACGATCACCCCGATCGCCGGCCGTGGACCGGCGGCTGCGCGAACGCATGGTGGTGGCACAGCGAGTTCGACACCCTCGACAAGGGGGACAAGGAGATCCTCGCTCTCGACACGAAGGTGTCGCTCGGGGCGCTGATGGAGCTGTGCAACGCCGATGTGCTGCCCATCGACCACGTCGCCGCCGGGCGCGAGGTCCACGACTTCGTGCAGGGACTGGCGGAGAGGGTGGGCCGGCACGTCGACCTCGGCCCGGCGCTGGCGGAGGCCAGGCGCTTCCTCGGTGCCGCCGAGCGGCTCGAAGCGGCGAAGGCCGGCGTGCGCGGCGCCGAGGCGCGAAAGGTCAACGACGTGCTGATGCGCCTGTCGCGCGTGCTCAACCCCGTGATCTACAGCCAGGCCGGACGGTTCCAGCACGACCCGGCCGAGTGGTCGCCGATCATGCGGGCGACGTCGACCTACGCGCTG
Organism: Candidatus Rokuibacteriota bacterium; assembly: GCA_016188005.1. Lineage (NCBI taxonomy): Bacteria > Candidatus Rokuibacteriota > Candidatus Rokuibacteriota bacterium. Next base: position 956 of record JACPIQ010000103.1, read on the forward strand.
GCCGGGCTCGCCCGCGCCGCCGCGCTGCCGACGATGGCCGGCCAGCACGAGTACGGCTTTCTCCGCGCGCAGGTCGTGCGGGAGCGGAACCGCCTCGTGACGGCGCTGCGCGAGGCCACGCGGCTGGTGGAAGCGACCCTGGCGGCGTGAGGGCCGCCTGGTTCGAGCGCTACGGCCCGGCTCGGGACGTCCTGAAGGCGGGCAGCTCGCCCACCTTCTCGCCGGCGCCGGTCTCGGCGTCCCGGCGATGACCGCGCACCTCTGCCTCTTCGCCGATGCACACGAGCTGGTGGAGCGCGGCCGAGTGATCGGCACGGTGGTGCTGGCGGTCGCGCCCGGGGGATAGCGCGAGCTACTCGCGTGCCCCTCGTGGGCGCGAAGAGAGGGTTGACCGCCTAGCCCTCGCGGGCGGGGGCCGGCGCCCGCACTCGCGCGCGGCACCGGGCGAGCACCGCGAGGACCTCGAAGGGCTCCTCCACCTGCATGTAGCACGGCACACCGCGGGTCTCGAGCCAGGCCTTTGCGGCCAGGTTGTGCCGGTGCTCCCCCATGAAGGTGACGAGAACCGGCTTGGCCGGGTGACGCCGCGCGCAGTCGACGAGGAAATCGAACGAGGGCATGCCGGTCTCGCTGGTCAGCATCAAGATCACCACGGTCGCGTCCACGCGCCGGTCGGCGAGCACCGCGTCGAGGGCGTCCCCGTAGGCCCGCTCGTAGCCATGGAGCCCGACGCTGCCGAAGATGTCCACGGGGTTGCGCATGCGGATGAAGGACGGCGCCAGGGCCTGGAGGCGCGCGAGCGTCCGGGGCTCGAGCGCGGGCACCTCGAGACCGACGGCGCGACAGAGGTCGGTCAGGCACACGGTGAACGCGCCCGAGGGGGAGAGGAAGGACACGCGATTGCCGCGCGGGAGGCCCACCGCGTCGAGCGCCCGCGCGACGTGGAAGAGGCTGGAGTACCGGCGGATGCGGGTGACCCCGGCCTGTGCGAGCGCCCCGTCGACCACGCGTCCGTCGCCCGCCAGCGCCCCGGTGTGCGCCAGCGCCGCCGCCGCGCCGGCGTCGGAGGCGCCACCCTTGAGGAGGATCACGGGCTTGACGCGCGACACGCGCCGGGCGATGCGCAGGAACTCCCGTGGGCGTGCGATGCTCTCGAGGTACAGAAAGATCGACCGCGTCTCCGGGTCGTCGCCGAGGTAGTCGAGCACGTCACTCTCGTCGACGTCCACCTTGTTGCCGAGGCCGACCGAGCGGGCGACGCCGAAGGGCTCGGCCGACGTGATGTGGCGGAGCGAGATGCCACAGAAGTTCCCGGTCTGGGCGATGTAGGACACGCTGCCGCGCGGCACCCGGCCGAGCGGGAAGAACGACGAGGTGAAGCCGGCCGGGGTGGAGACGTGCCCCGTGGTGTTCGGGCCGATGACGCGCACCCCTGCCTCGCGGATCGCGCGCCCGAGGTCGGCCTGGAGCGCCGCGCCGATCTGGTCCACTTCGGCGAACCCGCTCGCCGCCAGCACGACAGCCCGGATGCCCCGGGCGCCCAGGGCGCGCACGGTCGCGGGTGTTTGCGCGGCCGGCAGAGTGACGATGGCCTGGTCGATGCCGTCGGGCAGCTCGTCGAGCGTCGCGCGAGCCTGGATCCCCTCGATCCGGTCGGCGCGCGGGTTGACGAGGTGGAGATCGCCCTGGAAGCCGTTGGCGAGGATGTTGCGGACGACGACGTTGCCCGGCTTGCCGGGTGTTGACGACGCACCGACGACGACGACGCTCCGCGGGGCGAAGAAGGCGTCGAGGGGGTGCGCCGCCCCGGTTCTCACGCCGCGGGCGCCGGGGAAAGAACGACGAGCGCGTCCACGGCCACCGGTGTGGCGCCCCGGACGATCAGGGGATTGACGTCGATCGCGGCGATGTCAGGATGGTCGAGTCCGATTCGTCCCACGGCGACCAGGCTCCGGCCGAGCGCCCCGCGGTCCACCGCCGGCAAGCCGCGCACCGGCTCGAGGATCCGTCGGCCACGGAGCGCGCCCAGCATCTCGCGCGCGTCCCCGCGGCTGAGCGGGGCGACCCTGAACACCGCGTCTTGCAGGATCTCGGCGAAGATCCCGCCCAGGCCCACCATCACGCAGGGACCGAACTGCGGGTCGCGCACCATGCCCAGCGCGAGCTCGCGGCTGCCCCGCACCATCTCCTGCACGAGGAACTCTCCACGGAACACGGGTCCGGCGCGCGCGCGGAGGGTGCCGAGCGCGGCCCGCAGCGCCCGCTCCCCGCCGAGGCCGAGCGCGACCAGCCCCCGCTCGGTCTTGTGCGCCTCCCCGGGCAGGGAGGCCTTGAGGGCGACGGGATAGCGGATTCGCCGCGCGGCGGCTGCTGCCTCCGCGGAGGTCCGGACCAGGACCTCGCGCGTCACCGGCACGCCATACGCGGCGAGCACGCGCTTGCTGTCGTGCTCGGACAAGAAGCGCTCGCCGCGCCGGCGGGCGGCGCGGATGAGGCGCTCGATCCCGGCGGTCGCTCTTCGCATGATCCTGCGGCAGGCGGGATTGTAACCGGCGCCGGCGGCGCACGCCAGGCCGGCGGCGGCGCGCGGGATCCGGCGCCGGTTCGAGGCTTCCGCCGGCGCATCCGCGGTGAGCGCTTCGCCAGTATCCGGCGCCGGCGCTCCTCTCCGTGATGGTCGCGCCGCAGGGAGTGCTCGGGTACGGCCGCGCGTCGGCGCACGGCACGATCCCGGCCGAGCTCGTCCAGGGGAAGCAGTTCGCCACGATCTTCGGCACGGACAGCCTGGCCGCGATCCTCGGCGGGGCGATCGCGATGTGGCTCGCGGCGCCGCGCCAGGTGCGCGCCGTCGCGGGCCGGGTGCGCCGGCCCAGCGCTGCGCCTTCGGGGCGAGGGAGCACGTCGGCGCCTCGGCCAGGCGTCGGCCGAGAGGGCGGGGCATCACGCCGGACGGTCGTGACGGGCCGAACGCACGTAGAGCACGAGCAGCGTCACCACGGTCAGGGGGAGGACGTAGGCGATCATCGTCCGGCTGAAGCGGGGCAGTACGTCGTGCTCGAGGGAGGCCAGCATGAGGTAGAGCGTATAGGCGGCGTAGTAACCGGCGAAGACCGCGCCTTCCCACCGGGCGATCAGGTGCCCGGTGAACAAGATCGGGAGGCACGCGACCGCGACGGCGACCATCACTGGGATGTCGAAGGTGAGGGCCGCGGGGGCCACGGCGACGCCCGCCGGGCTGATGAGAGCCGACAGGCCGAGGATTCCGAGGATATTGAAGATGTTGCTCCCGACCACGTTGCCGACGGCGATGTCACGCTCCCCTCTCCTTGCCGCGACGATGGAGGTGGCGAGCTCGGGCACGGAGGTACCCGCGGCCACGACCGTCAGCCCGATCACGAGCTCGCTGACTCCAAGAGCAGTCGCTAACCGGACAGCCCCTTCGACCAGCGAGCGGGCGCCCGCAACGAGGAGCGCAAGGCCGATCAGGACGAAGGCGGCCTGGACGAGTGTGCCTCGGCCCCGGGGCGCCGTCGTCCCGTACTCGTGCGCGTATTCCACCCTGACTTCCACACTGTCCCGCTGGCTCTGCCGAACGGCGAAGACCGTGTAGGTGATGATGCCCCCGACAAGCATCAGACCGTCGAGCCGGTCCAGCCTGCCGTCCAGTGCGAGCACGAGCAGCAACACCGACACCCCGATCATGATGGGCACCTCGAGACGCACGAGCCGCTGCGCGACGACGAGGGGCGTAAGCAGGGACGAGATGCCGAGGATGAACAGCACGTTGAAGATGTTGCTCCCGACGACGTTCCCCACCACGACGTCCGACCGATCCGCGAGCGCGGCCTGAACGCTCACGGCGAGCTCGGGGGCGCTCGTACCGAAGGCGACGACGGTCAGGCCGATGACGAGCGGCGTTATCCCGAAGGCGGCGGCCAGCCGCGAGGCCCCCCGGACGAGGAGTTCGGCGCCGAGGACGAGGACGCCGAGTCCGGCGACGATGAGGACCACACTGAGTCCGATCATTCCCTCTCCCCGCCGTCCTGCTCGATGGGCCTGCCCCGCGCCAGGACCGCGAAGCCATAGACTCCCGAGGTGAGCGAGGCGGCCAAGACCCCGAGCTTGGCTCTGTCCAGGGCGGCGGGGTCGGTGAACGCGAGGCTGGCGACAAACAGCGACATCGTGAACCCGATCCCGCACAGGGCGGCCACGCCGTAGAGCTGCCGCCACGTCGCTCCCGTCGGGAGTGCCGCTGCGCCGAGCCGCACGGCCAGCCAGCAGGACACGGTCACGCCCGCCTGCTTCCCGAGGACCAAGCCGAGGATCACGCCGAGGGTGATCCGGTCGCCCAGGGCGGCGGCGAAGTCGGCGGGCAGGGCCACCCCGGCGTTCGCCAGCGCGAAGACCGGCATCACCGCGTAGGCGACCCACGGGTGCAGCGCGTGCTCCATCCGGGTCAACGGCGCTTCGACCTGCTGGCAAGCGACCTCGAGCGAGTACACGGCGTCTCGCTGGTCCTCGGTCAGGTCATGCGCCCTCCTGCTCTTCGCAAAGGCGTCGAGAAGCCTGCGGCCGCGCTCCAGGAACGCATCGGGGGCGATCCGGCGGCGCGCCGGGATGGTCATCGCGAGGAGGACTCCGGCGACGGTGGCGTGGACGCCGGACTTCAGCACTGCCACCCACAGCAAGAGACCGAGAAGGCCATAGACCGCCGGGTGGTGGACGCCCGCCCGGTTCACCAGGATGAGCACCGCGAACACCAGCGCTGCGATCCCGAGGCCCGCCCACGACAACTCCGCCGTGTAGAAGAGCGCGATGACGACGACCGCGCCGAGGTCGTCCACGATGGCGACGGCGGTGAGAAAGATTCTGAGAGCGACCGGGACCCGCCGTCCGAGCAGGGCGAGCACGCCCAGGGCGAAGGCGATGTCCGTCGCCATCGGGACGGCCCACCCCCGCATGGTCGGCTGCCCCACGTTGAGCGCGGCGTAGATGACGGCGGGCGCGGCCATGCCGGCGACCGCCGCGATCATCGGCAGCGCGGCCTTCCTGAATGAGGAGAGCTCGCCGGTGAGAAGCTCGCGCTTGATCTCCAGTCCGACGACGAAGAAGAACACGGCCATGAGGCCGTCGTTGACCCACGGGAGCAAGGGCTTGGACAGGATGAGCGAGCCTGCGCCCACCGTGATCAGGCTTCTCCACAGCCTGAAGTACGCGTCGGCGGCTGGCCCGTTGGCCCAGACTAGGGCGCCGGCGGCGCAGACGAGCAGCACGATGCCGCCGGCGGCCTCGAGCTCGAAGAAGGCCTGAAAAGGCCGGAGAAGCAGACCCGCCTGTCGCGGGTGCAGGCGCCCGGACATGTCCCCCTCGGGGGCGCGCGTCAGCCCGCGTCGGGCACGAAGGCGTCGCGCCCGCGCGCGTAGCTGCGCTGGCGCTGGGCCGAGTTCCGGTTCACGAGCGGCCGGAAGGCCATCGGGTGGGTGACGCTGCGGACCTCGTGTTCGATCTCGAACAGCGGCGCGGCCGTGTCCGGGTCCACGATCGCGACGAACCGGTACTGGTGCTCGCCGCTCTCCTCGGTGATGAGGCCGCGCTCGGCGAGCCAGGCGTGCGGCCCCGAGAAGTTCGCGATGTAGATCGCGATGTGGTGGCCGTCGTAGGGGGCGATCGGCGCCCCCGTCTCGCGGAAGGTCAGCTCCTGGTGGTGGCCCACCACGACGCGCCCCACGACGCCCGTCGCCTCCCGCGTGACGCTCGCGGGCGCGCCCATCACGCTGCGGTAGAAGCGCGCGATGCCGTCGGCAGCGCCGGTCTTCACCGGGAACTCGACGTAGACCATGCCGAGGGTGAGGTCGCCCCACGGCCCCGGGGCGTGGCAGCGCAGGCGGTTGCCCCAGGGCGAGGTGACGGCGATGTGCGTGTCCTCGACCGACCAGACGAAGTGCGTGCCAGCCAGCTCGTCACGGACCGATTCGAGCTGCGTCGGGAGGACGTCGAAGTGCGGCAGGACGAGGCCGACCACGCCGCGCAGCACCTGCGGCGTGTTCGTCGGCAGGTGGAACTGCTGCGCGCCGATGTTGATCCACATGTTCTCGGTGCCGACCATCACGTAGGGGTCGCGCGTGAGCCCGAGCCCCGTCACGTAGAAGGCGGTCGCGGTCCGTTGGTCGGGCACCCACACGTTGACGTGCTCGAGTGCCAGGATGTTGCCGAGGTCCTGGCGGCGCCGGTCGTACGCCTCAGCCATCGCGAGCGCCCCCCTCTTTCACGATCTCCGGCAGCTCGACCTCGAGGACGAGCGGTCCGCCCGGCCTGATCCGGGCGCCCCCCCCCCCGGTCACCGTACACAGAGTCGGACGGGCACGCCAGCCGGTTCTCGGCCGGGCTCACGCCGAGCGACCGGGCAAGCCACCCGGTCAGTCATTCCGGGATCCCGCATCTCAGTCCGGCCACCGAGGGCGCCCCACTCGCGGTCGAGCTGCTCCCCCATGGCCGTCTCCACCACGCCCGAGCGCGTGAGGCTCACCACGCCTGCCTTGGAGGCCGAGCAGGGCATCATCAGGTGATTGCCGCCCCGGTATGCCGCGATGGAGGCCGTGGTGCTTCGCGATAAACTCCCTCATGGCGGTTCCGGACCTCCTTGGATGCTCTGGTCGATGGCCACCAACATCCTACAAGGCTTGGAACCGCCATCCCCGTGCGACCTCCGATGCGAATCCCGACAACGAGAGCACTCCGGTCACCCTCGCAACAAAGATCGTTGGGGCGCGGCGGGCCATCAGAGTCCCAGCCATGGCGTGCGCGGTCAGCCGTCTTGGCCCCAGCACGCTCCCCTGATGTCCGCCGTGGTCCCGGCCTTCCCGTCCATGAGGTAGCCGAGACCGAGCTGTAATCCTGGTCGCAAGATCCCTCGGGTTTGGTTGCGCCCGTCAGGCCGCGCTGTGCTCACAGCATCCTCGGCGCTCCGTGCGAGTCCTTTTCGGGCTGACGACGATGTTCGGGCGCCCCGGGCCCTGGGGCGAGGGTCCGAGAGGCGCAGCAAGCCACGATCACGAGTCGAGACGTGGCTCGGCTGCGGGGCGGTGATCTTGCGGAGGCCGAAGCGGGATTCATCGGGACGGCTCCGACGCGGAAGGGGGTCCCGTGGGCGATGGTGTAGTAGGATGCTGAGGCGTGGACGCCGGTGGACGCGGGCTGCCGCCCCGTGCCGCTTTGGGCGGGGAAGGTATCGATGGAACACCGGAACTTGGAGGGTCGGACGCCACGAATTCCTTGCCTTCGACCAACCGACACGCGAGTTGCGGGGCGCCGGAGGCGGGCGCGAGGGCTGCCGGCGCCCCGCGGCATGCCTGACCGCGCCATGACGGACCGCGACACGGTCCTCGTGATCGACGACAACGAGCGCCTCGCCGCGACCTTGCGCTCCTTCGTCGAGGAGCGGGGTTACGGGGCCGTCGCGGCCCACACGGGCCGGGACGGGCTGCGCGCGCTCCGCGAGCATCCCGTCTCCCTCATCCTGCTGGACCTGCTCCTTCCCGATGTCGACGGGATCAGCGTCCTCAGGGAGGCGCAGCGGATCGCACCGACCGTGGACGTCATCATCGTCACCGGCCACGCCACGCTCGACTCGGCGGTGGCCGCCGTCGAGGCGGGGGCGGCAGGATACGTGCTCAAGCCGCTGGACCTCGCGCGGCTGGGGGCGCTCGTGGACCGGACGCTCGAGCGCCAGCGCCTGCAGCGCGAGAACGTCAGGCTGCAGGCCGAGGCTGCCGAGCGTCTCCGCGAGGCCGAGGCCCTGCTCGAGATCTCGGGTGCTCTCACCTCGGCGCTGGATCTCCCGGAGGCCCTGAGGCGCTGCTGCCGGACGCTCGCGAGGCTCACCGGGGTGGACACGGCTGCGGCGTATCTGCACGACCGGGAGACGGACCTGCTGCACCCCGTCGCCGGGTACCACGTCCCGCAGGCGGACCGCGACGGCGTTCCCATTCCGGTCAAGGACCAGGGCTTCTCCCTGCCGGTATGGGAGTCGCGCCGGCCCGTGTGGTCGGTCGATATCCCCGGAGACCCCCGCTTCGCGCGCACGCTGTTCCGCTCCAGCCGGCCTGCGTCCGGCGTGCTCCTGCCGCTGATGATCGACGACGAGGTGGCAGGCGCCTTCTACCTGGTCTGGTGGAAGGAGAGCCGCCGGCTCGCGGAGCGCGAGCTCGGGCTTCTCGAGCACGTGAGCCGGCAGGCCTCGCTCCTGCTCCGGAACGTCCGGCTCTACACGCAGGGCGAGGCCGACCGCAGGCGGCTCCAGGCGCTCCACGAGGTGTCGCGGAAGCTCGCCGAGGTCCACGACGCCGACGAGGTGCTGTCCCTCCTCGTCGCGGAGGCCACGAGACTGCTCGCGGCCGAGGCGGCGGGGATCAGGCTGCTCGAGGGCGACGAGCTGGTGGCGGTGGCGCGCAGCGAGCTCGCCATGGTACTGATGTCCCGCCTCCGGATCAAGGTGGGCGAGAGCCTGAGCGGCCGGGTCGTGGCCACGGGCGAGCCCATCGCCGTGGAGGACATGGGGGAGGACACCCGCCACGACATGACCCACAAGCAGGCGGCGCTGCGCCTGGGCTTTCACAGCTACCTGGGTGTCCCCATGAGGGCTCGGGGCCGCACCCTCGGCGCGCTCAACGTCTATGCCAGGGCCCGGCGCCGCTTCTCGCCCGGCGATGTGGGGTTGCTGTCGTCCTTCGCCGATCAGGCATCACTGGCCATCGAGAAGGCGCGGCTGCTGCGGGAGACGCAGGCGGGGCGGGAGCTGCTGGAGCGCCTCCATGGCGTCGTGCTCGCGATGCAGGAGTCCGCGGCGCCCGCGGACCGGGTGCAGGCCTTCGCCAGGGCCGTTCGCGAGGTGATCGGCTTCGACCGCGCGGCGGTGTTCCTGGCGAGCGCCGACGGGGCCGCGCTGACGCTGGCGGCGGTTCAGGGCGAAGGGGCCGAGGTGCCGCCGACCAGCCTGCCGGTCTCTCCGGCGGCCGGGCCGCTCTACGAGGTGCTCCGGACCCGCCGGCCCCTGGCGGTCCTCAGCGCCGAGGCCCTGGCAGCGGCTCCCCCGCTGGATCCGGGCCGCCTGGCCCACCCCTTTCTGCGCACGGCGCGCTTCGTGGTGGCGCCGATCATGGTGGGCGAGGTGGTGATCGGCGTCGCCACGGCCGATAACAAGCCGAGCCGCCGGCCCATCCCGCCCGCGAGCGTCGGGCCCTTCGGGCTCCTCTGCCAGCAGCTCGGGGCTGTCCTGCACGAGGCCCGGCTCTACGAGGAGACCCGCACCCAGCACGCCCGGCTCGCCCAGATCCTCGAGTCCACCTCCGACGGCGTCATGCTCGTGGGACGCCACGGGCGCATCGAGGCGGCGAACCGACGCGCCGGCGAGATGCTGGGCTTCGAGCCTGCGGAGGTCGTGGGCGTGGGGCTCGACGAGCTCCTGACCGGCTACCGGAGCTTGCTCGGGGGGTGGGAGGAAGCGCGCGCCGCGCTCATGGCGCTGCTGGGTAATCCCGAGCGGGGCGGCGAGGGGGACTTGGAGCTCCAGCCCCGGCAGCGGACAATCCACTGGGTGGGGCGGCCCACGCGAGACGCCTCCGGAGCCACGGTGGGGCTCACGCTCACCTTGAACGACGTGACGCAGGAGCGTGAGGTGAGCCGGATGAAGTCGGACTTCGTGTCCTTCGTCACCCACCAGCTCCGGACGCCGCTGGCCGGCATGCGGTGGCTCCTGGAGCTGGCGCTCCAGGAGCCGGGGGTTCCGGAGGAGACGGGCTCCATGCTGCGTGACGCTCAGGAGGCCAACCAGCGTCTCATCTCCCTCGTCAACGATCTGCTCGATGTCTCCCGCCTCGAGAGCGGCAAGCTCTCGCTGTCGCCGGAGGCGACGGACCTGGGGCAGATGACCCGCAGCGTGCTCGACGAGCTGGCGCCGCTGGCGCGGAACAAGAGGCATCGGGTGGAACTGGCGGCGGGGGATGGGCTGCCGTCCGTGATGGTGGACCCGGGCCTCATGCGCCAAGCGGTGCTGAACCTCCTCTCCAACGCCGTGAAGTACACGCCGGCCGGCGGGGAGATCCAGGTATCGATCGTCCGCGCGGGGGTAGCGCTGCTGTGGGCCGTCCGGGACAGCGGCATCGGGATCCCCGCCGAGAGCCAGGGGCGCCTCTTCGAGAAGTTCTACCGGGCCGACAATGCCGTCGTCCTGGAGACCGAGGGCACCGGCCTCGGGCTCTACCTGGTGCGGCTCATCGTCGAGCGCTCCCGCGGCCGGGTGTGGTGTGAGTCGGAGCCGGGCCGCGGATCGGTGTTCAAGTTCACCATTCCCCTGATCGAGCGAGGGTGATCTCCATGTCCGGACAGCGTCTCCTGGTGGTCGAAGACGACCGGTTCCTCCGGCGGGCCTGCGAGAAGAGCCTGCGTCAGCGCGGCTACGTGGTCAGCGTGGCAGCGGACGGGGAGGAGGGGCTGCGGCTTGCCCGGGCGGAGCTCCCGGACCTCGTGCTGCTGGACGTGCTCATGCCCAGGATGACGGGGGTGGAGGTGCTCAGGGCGCTGCGGGAGGCCGAGGCCACACGGGGGATGAGGGTGCTCGTGCTGTCCAACTCCTCCCGCGAGGAAGACATGGCGGAGATCGGACGGCTGGGGGTGGCAGGCTACTGGGTGAAGGCCAATCTCTCGCTCCAGGAGCTCGGCGACCTGGTAGCGCGAGTCCTCGAGAGCTGATGCCGTGGGCCGCCCAGGCCAGAGGACGATCCTCCTCGTGGAGGACGACCGCTTCCTCAGGAAGGCGGCCGAGGCGGCGCTCCGCCAGGCCGGCTTCGCCGTGGTGACGGCCGCCGACGGGGAGCAGGCGCTCAGCGTGGCGAGGGCGGAGGCTCCAGACCTGATCCTGCTCGACGTAATCATGCCCAAGCTCCAGGGTTTCGAGGTGCTGGCAGCGCTCAAGCACGACGCCCGGACGGCGCCAATCCCCGTCCTCATGCTGAGCAACCTGGGGCAGGAGCAGGACGTCAGGCGCGCCATGGACGGCGGGGCCGCCGACTACCTCATCAAGGCGAACCTGTCGCTCCAGGCCCTGGTCAAACGGGTCCAGCAGGGGTTGGCGGGGGGCGCGGGCTAGCGGGCGCATGCGGGGCGCACGGCGCCGCGGGCGCGGGCGTCCAGTCGTATAATTACATGATGCGCACCTGGGACGACGTCCTGGACCGGCTGGTGCGCCACGTGGGCGGCAGGCGCGTGCTGGCGTTGCCGTTCCTGCGCGCCCTCGCGGTGGTCGCTGGCGTCACCTGGGTCCTCCTCACGCCCCAGTCGCATCCCCGCTGGGCCAGCCTCGTGGTGGCGGTCTCGGGGTTCCTCTGCTACAGCGTGGTCCTCGACCTGGGGCTCTGGCTCCGGCCCGCGCTGGTGCTGCGGCTCAACCTCCTGGTCCTGCTGGCCGACCTGGGTTTCGCGCTCACCCTCATCGGGCTGGCCGGAGCGGGCAGTACGCTCTTCCTGGCCCTCCTGCTGATCGCCGGGATCCAGTCCTACTACTACGGCACCCGGCGGGGCGTCGTGGTCGCCGCGGCCTCGTCCCTTGCCTACCTCGCGGTGGTGTGGCCGACCATCGACGAGATCGAGTGGGCGAACATCGCGATCCGGATCACCATGCTGCTCGGCACCGCCATCGGCGTAGGGATCCTGGCCCAGATCGAGGACGCCGAGCGGCTCAAGGTGGCCGTGCTCACGGCCGAGGCGCGGACGCGTGAGCGCTTCATCCGGAGCGTCGTGGAGAGCCTCCGCGAGGGGGTCGTCGCCCTCGGCCCCGACGGCTGTGTCCTCGCCTGGAACGCGGCCATGGAGGCACGCCACGGGATTGCGGAGGCCGACGTCGTCGGCAAGAAGTACGAGGATCTCTTCCCGGCCGCGCGGCGGGAGTCGCTCGGGCGCGCCATCGGGCGGCTCCTGCGGGGGGAGGTCGAGGGCTTCACCGTGGAGGCGGTGGAATTCGAGACATCGCCGGGCGGAACCGTCATCGCGAACGTGAAGGGGAGCCTCCTCCGTCAGCGCGGACGGCCCGCGGGCGCCGTGTTGCTGGTGGAGGACATCACCGACCGCATGGGCTTCGAGCGGTCGGCGCGCCAAGCCGAGAAACTGGCGGCGCTCGGGACCCTCGCCGCCGGGCTCGCCCACGAGCTGAACAACCCCATCGGCATCATCTCGTCACGGATCGAGTTGATGCTGCTCGACGCCGAGTCGCGCCCGCTGCCCGGGGAGGTGCGCAAGGACCTGGAGGTCCTGCACCGGAACGCGCAGCGGGTGGCCCGCATCGCCCAGGGGCTGCTGTCCTTCGCCCGGCAGTCGCCCGGCGAGCAGGCCCCGGTGGACGTCAACGACGTCGTGGAGGAAACCTTGCTCCTCGTGGACCGGCAGATCTCCAAGCACGGCATCGCGCTCAAGCGGAACCTCACACCCGGACTGCCGCTGGTCCGCGGGGACGGCAATGCCCTCCAGCAGGTGGTGCTGAACCTCGTGACCAACGCCCGGGATGCGCTCGCCGGAGGCGGTGAGATCGTGGTCGAGACCTGCGCGGTGCCCGGGCGGCCCGCGGCCGTGCAGGTGGTCGTCCGGGACACCGGCCCAGGCATCCCGCCGGAGACCATTCCCCGGATCTTCGACCCCTTCTTCACCACCAAGACCAACGGCACGGGCCTGGGGCTGTCCATCTCCCACGGCATCGTGCGGGACCATGGGGGCACGCTCGACGTGGAATCGCAGCCTGGGAAGGGCGCCACGTTCATCATCACCTTTCCGGGCATCGCCGCCGAAGGCCGGGCATGACGGCTCGCCGCGTGCTGATCGTGGACGACGAGGCCGACATGGTGGAGAACTGCGCGCGCATCCTGCGGCGCTCGGGACTCAGGTGCCTCACTGCGCTGGACCCGAAGGAAGGGCTCGCGCTGGTGGAGACGGAGCGCCCGGACGTGCTCCTGACCGACCTGAAGATGCCCGGCATGGACGGTCTCGAGCTTCTCCGCCGGGCCCGGGAGGTGGACCCCACGCTGCCCGTCATCCTGATCACCGCCTTCGCCACCATCGAGTCTGCCGTGGCCGCCATCAAGGAAGGGGCCTGCGACTACCTGCCCAAGACCTTCTCGGTGGACCAGCTGACCCTGACGGTGGAGCGCGCGCTCAGGCAGCGCCAGCTCCAGGAGGAGAACCGGAACCTGCGGGAGCAGCTGCAGGAGGCCTTCGGGCTCGAGAACCTCGTGGGCCGCAGCGCGGCGATGGTGCAGGTGTTCGAGCTGATCAAGAAAGCGGCGCGTTCTGAGGCCAACATCCTCATCCTCGGCGAGTCCGGTACCGGCAAGGAGCTCGTGGCGCGGGCCGTGCATGCCAACAGCCCGCGCGCGACGCGCCCCTTCGTGCCCGTGGACTGCGCCTCGCTGCCCGAGAATCTGCTGGAGTCCGAGCTGTTCGGTCACGAGAAGGGCGCCTTCACGGGGGCCATCAGGACCAAGCCCGGCCTCATGGAGACGGCCGACGGCGGCACGCTGTTCCTCGACGAGATCGCCGAGCTGCCTCTGGGCCTTCAGGTCAAGCTGCTCCGCGCGCTCCAGGAGCGCCAGGTCCGCCGAGTGGGCGGGACGGCGGTGTTGGACGTGGATGTCCGTGTCGTCTCCGCCACGAACCGGGACCTCCGCGAGTCCGTGGCCAAGGGGCAGTTCCGGGAGGAGCTGTACTACCGGGTCAACGTCATCGAGATCCGACTCCCTCCGCTGCGCGATCGGCTCGGCGACCTCAAGCTCCTGGCCCACACCTTTCTCAAGAAGTACGGGCAGGAGCGGTTCGGGGGCTTCGAGCCTGACACCCTGGCGACTCTCGAGGCCTACCAGTGGCCGGGCAACGTGAGGGAGCTCCAGAACATCGTCGAGCGGGCCTGCGCCCTGGCCGATGGCGACCGGATCACCCTCCGGGATCTTCCCGACCACATCCTGTCCGGCGGCCGGCGCCATGAGGCGCAGCCGGGGCGCTCCGTGGCAACCGGCGTCGCCGAGCCGCTGACCTCCGGGGCGGACCTTCCCCTCAAGGAGGCCAAGGAGCGCTGGCTGCACGTGCTTGAGGGCTCCTACCTGCGCGACCTGCTGGAGCGCCACGGAGGTAATATCTCCGCCGCAGCCAAGGCGGCCGGCATCGATCGGAAGACCTTCCACCGCCTGATCAGCAAGTACCAGATCAAGTGACGCCCCGTACCGCGGACGAGCGACCGTCACAGGAGGCTGGAATTCGCCGGGGCGGTGTTGTCCCACCGGGGAGCCTGGGTCCCACCGGGTCGCCTGCGGTTGCGCCGCAACGATTCGTCTTCATTGACGTTCAGCAGCTGGCACCCCTGTTGCTAGGTGACTTGCCAGGGTAGGGGATGACGCTGAGCAGCGCGAGGAGGCGGCCATGAAGGTCGAACGAATCCTGGTTCCGCTCGATGGGTCCTTGCTCGCGGAAGCGGCGATCAAGACAGCCGTGGAGTTCGCGCGGGACGGGGCGGCAGCCGTCGTGCTCCTGAGAGCTGCCGAGGCGCACACCCTGCCCGGGGCAGACCCCACGGAGGCGCAGGTGGCAGTGGTGCGCGAGGCCGAGGAGTACCTGGCGGCAGTGGCGGCCCGGCTCGCCGGGCAGGGCGTGAAAGGCATCGAGACGTCGGTGTGGTACGGGCCTCCGGCGACGGCCATCCTCGAGGCCACCCGGCTGCAGAAGGTGGACCTCATCGTGATGACGACCCACGGCCGGAGCGGACTCGGGCGGCTCATTCTCGGCAGCGTGGCGGAGTCCGTCCTGCGCGGCACCGCGACGCCCGTCCTGCTGCTGCGGGCGCCTGGCGCGCCGGTGGAGGCGCCCCAGGGCGCTGGGCAGGCGCGGCCTGGCCGGGAGGTGACCCGTGTATAGCCTCGCGGTCGTTCCGCTGGATGGCTCGCCGGTGGCGGAGGCAATCATCCCCTTCGTGCTGGAGATCGCGGGACCGCTGGACCTGGAGATCGCCCTGGTTCGCGTGCTGCAGCCGGTGCCGCCCCAGGTTATCGAGGGATCGCGGCACGTGGTGGTGGAGGACGTGCAGGCCAGGCGGCTCGACGCCCAGGAGTACCTGGCAGCCCTGGCGGCGGAACTGCGCGCCAAGGGCGTCCGGGCCCAGACGCACGTGCGGCGAGGCGACCCGCCGGCCGAGATCGTCGCCTGCGCCAGAGAGATCGGTGCCGACCTGATCGCGATGACGACTCATGGGCGCAGCGGCCTGGGCCGGCTGGTGTTCGGCTCGGTGGCGGAGGCGGTGCTGCGCCACTCGCACCTGCCGGTGTTCCTCATGCGGATGACCGAGGCCGAGGTGGAGCGGAGGGTCGGCCGGGAGGTCGCGGGTTGATCGCAACCGATCTGCTGTCGGTGGAGGGGATCAGACGGGGACTGCAGGCCGCCACGGTGGGACGGCAGCTCTACCTTTTCGGCGAGGTAGAGTCCACGAACGTCGCGCTCAGAAGGCTGGCGCGCGAGGGGGCGGTGGAGGGGACGGCGGTGCTGGCCGAGGCGCAGCGCGCGGGCCGGGGCCGCCTCGGGCGCCAGTGGTTCTCTCCCAGCGGCGTGAACCTCTACGCCTCCGTGCTCTTCCGGCCGCGCTTCGCGCCCCGGCAGGCGCCGTGCTTCTCGTTCATCGCCTCGCTTGCGGCTGCCGATGCGGTGAAGGAGCTCGGGCCGAGCCCGGCCATCAAGTGGCCCAACGATGTGCTGGTGGAGCGGAAGAAGGTGGCGGGCTCCCTCGTGGAGTGCGTGACCCGGGGGGACGAGATCGAGTGCCTGATCCTCGGCGTCGGCATCAACGTCAATGTCCCGCTGCCCGTGCTTCGCGCGGCGCTGGGGCCCGCGGGCGCAAACGCCACCTCCCTGGCCGCGGTGCTCGGCCGCGAGGTGGACCGCAACGCCCTGGCTGCCTCCTACCTCACGCATCTCGACGCGTGGGCCCGCCGCCACCAGGCGGAGGGGGCCGAGCCGATCGTCGCCGCCTGGCGCGAGCGGGACATCCTCACCGGCCGCCGCGTCGAGATCAGGGGCGAGGGCGAGCACTTCGAGGGCCGGGCCGTGGGAGTCGACGGAGACGGCCACTTGCTGGTGGACGACCCCCACGGACGGCGCCATCTCGTGCTGACCGAGGAGGTCAGGATCCTCGAGTAGGGGCGCCGAGAAGAGGAGCTGCACGATGAGCACGATTCGCCGCATCCTGCACCCGACGGATTTCTCCAAGGCCTCGGGCGCGGCCTTCGCCCGGGCGGTGGAGATGGCGCGGACCAACCGCGCCGAGCTCCTGGTGGCCCACGTGCTGACGCCGGCCGTGCCCATGGTCGGCGACGGATATGTCTCCCCGAAGGTCTACCAAGAGATCGAGGCCTCCGCCCGCGCGGCGGGCCAGAAGCACCTGGGCGCGCTGGTGGCCAAGGCCAAGAAGGCTGGTGCGCGGGCCAAGGGGCTCCTGCTCGAGGGCGTCCCGCACGACCGCATCGTGCGTGCCGCCAAAGCCAAGCGCGTGGACCTGGTCGTCATGGGAACCCATGGCCGGACCGGGCTCGCCAGGTTCTTCCTGGGCAGCGTGGCCGAGCGCGTGGTCGCCATGGCGAGCTGCCCCGTGCTCACGGTGCGGGGCAAGTAGGAGTGTGGGCATGAGGCGCGGCACCGCCCGGGTGGCGCGGGTGAGCCTCCTGGGAGTCGCCGCGCGGGGGCCCGACGCGCAAGGTGGGTAGCGCGGCGGGCACCATCAGCGCGGAGGGACTCGCGCGATATCTCCGGGGAGTCCTCGGCGGGCCGGTCGAGGTGCTCGCGCTCAGACCGCTCAAGGCGGCGGCGGCCGCACCGGGGGATCCCAAGGGATTCGGTTACGGCGTGCCGTTCGAGGTGGAATGCCTCATCGGCGGAACGGTGCGTTGCTTCGTGGTGGCCCGGACGCGCCCCGTCCAGGGCTTCGGCCACGACTACCCCGCGGACCGTGCCTGGCAGGCTCTCTACGCCCACAGCGCCTACAACGGCTTCCCACGGCACGTGAGGAGCGTGGACGTGGGGCTTGTCCGCCCCTCGGGCGAGCTCGTCTCGGCGGGCGACGCCGTGGAGTTCTTCCAGCTCGTCGAGAAGGCCGCCGGGACGCCGTACTGGCTGGACCTCGAGCGCCTGCTCGGGGCGACGGCTCGGGCCCTGGACACGGAGCGGGCGCGCGAGCTGGCACGGTTCCTCGCCGAGACCCACGCCACCAGGGGCTGCGAGCCGACCCTCTACCAGCGGCGGATCCGCGAGCTGGTGGGGCACGGGGAGTGCCTCATGGGCATCCTCGACAGCTACCCGCACCCCTTCCCGCTCCTGCCCCCCGAAGAGTGCGAGGCCCTGGAGCGCGCCGCCGTCTCCTGGCGCTGGCGGCTCCGCGGCCGCGCCGGGCGCCTCTCCTGGGTCCACGGCGACTTCCATCCGTGGAACCTCCTGTTCCGGGAGGGCACCGACTTCTCGGTGCTGGACCGGAGCCGCGGGGAGTGGGGGGAGCCCGCCGACGACGTGGCGGCGCTCTCGGTCAACTACCTCTTCTTCGGGCTCAGGCGGGCCGCGCAGGTGGGTGGAGCGGGCGTGGCGGAACCGTTCCGCGGGCTGTTCGGGACCTTCATGGACACCTACCTCGGCCAGAGCGGCGACGGCGAGCTGGGCGAGGTGCTCCCGCCATTCCTCGCCTTCCGGGCGCTGGTGATCGCCCATCCGCGCTGGTATCCCGCGCTGGACGACGAGACCCGGGCGGCGCTGCTGCGCTTCGCCCGGCTGCTGATGAGGGGCGGGGCGGTGGATCCGGCCGGGATCCCCGCGGTTTTCGACCCCGCGCCGTGAGCCGGGGAGAGAGGGCGTGAGCTGGGCGATCTGGATCACCGGGCTTCCCGGAAGCGGCAAGTCGGCGCTGGCGCGCCGCGCGGCCGAGAGGCTGCGGGAGCAGGGCGAGCCCGTCCACGTGCTGGAGCTGGACGAGATCAGGACCGTCCTGACCCCATCACCCGTCTACACCGAGGCGGAGCGCGACGTCGTCTATCACGCGCTGGTGTTCATGGCGGCGGCGCTCGCGGAGCATGGCGTCCCGGTGATCATCGACGCCACGGCACACCGGCGCGCCTGGCGGGAGCTGGCGCGCGCGCGGATCCGGTACTTCGCAGAGGTGCAGCTGTCCTGCCCGCTGGAGGTCTGTCGGGCGCGGGAGGCCCGCCGGAGAGGCGGGCACGCTCCGCGGGGAATCTACGCGCGGGCGGGACGGCCGGGAGCCGCGGTGCCTGGCGTCGACGTCCCCTACGAGCCCGCCGGCTTCCCGGAGCTCGTCGTGCGCACGGACGTCGAGGACCCCGGCACGGCGGCGGGGCGGGTCGTGACGCTGGCGCGCTCGCTGGGGTCCGCCGCCCCGCCGCGCCGGGCGCCCGGCGGCGCGGCCTGGGCGGTGTGGATCACGGGGAGACCGGGCAGCGGCAAGACCACGGTGGCGCGCGCCGTGCTCGAATGCCTCGCAGCGCGAGGGCTGTCCGTGAGGGGCCTCTCCGCGCCCGAGGTGCGCCAGGCGATCCTCGCTGACAGCCTCGGGCCGGCGGCGGGTCGTGAGATGATCCATCGCGTGCTCGCCTGCGCGGCCAAGGTGCTCACGGACGCCGGGGTGCCGGTCATCGTGGACGCGGGCGCCCCGCGCCGCGCGTGGCGCGACCTCGCGCGCGGGCTCATCCCGCGCTTCGCCGAGGTGCAGCTCGTCTGCCCGGGGGAGATCTGCACGGAGCGCGAGCGGGCCGCCCGGTGGGACCTGCGCTTCACCCGACCGGTCCACGCAGAGCGGCCGCCCGAGCCCCGGGGTGTCGAGATCGTGTCCGACTACGAGGAGTCCCTGCGGCCCGAGCTCAGACTGCAGACCCACGTGCAGGGTCTGTGGACCACCGTGGAAGAGGTGCTGCTCCTGATCCGTCGCCGGCTCATGGGACCGCCGTCCATCTTTCATGTCGGGAGGACCACGCCATGCGAGTGAGAGAGTTGATGACCGGCGCCCCGATCACCGTGACTCCAGAGGCTCCGGTGTTCGAGGCGCGCCAGCTGATGCTGAAGGAGCGCATCCGCCACCTGGTCGTCACCGAGGGGGCCCGGCTGGTGGGGATCGTCACCGACCGGGACATCCGTCTGAACCTCCCCTCACAGGCCACGAGCCTCTCGGTCTGGGAGGTGAACTACCTCCTGGCGAAGCTGACTGTGGGCAAGGTGATGTCCCGGACCGTGATCACCGTGGGGCCCGATCGCGAGGCCCACGATGCCGCCCGACTCATGCTCGAGCACAAGATCGGCGCGCTCCCTGTCGTGGACGGTGACCGGGTCGTGGGGATCGTGACCGAGACGGATGTCCTCCGCGCTTTCGTCAAGGGCGCCGAGGAGGTGACAGGACCCAAGGCCTGAGGGGCCGGGCGCGGGGGAGGGTGCCCCATGCCGGGCCTCGTCCTAGTCGTGGACGACGAGGCGGATTTGCGTGTAACCTACGAGCGCCTCCTGAGGCGTCAGGGGTACCGGGTCGTGTGCGCGGGATCGAGGCGTCAGGGGTTGTGGCTCCTGCAGGCCGAGCCCCCTGCACTGGTGGTGTCCGATCTCCGGCTTCCCGACGGAGACGGTCTCGACGTCGTGCGCGCCGCCCGGGCGTCGACGGTGCCGACCCCCGCCATTGTGGTCACGGGCTTTCTGTCGGCCGAGAGCCGGCAGGCGGCGATGGCCGCCGGGGCGTCGGCCTTTCTCGTGAAGCCGTTTTCCGCCTCGGGTCTGGCCCGGGTGGTGAGCGAGGTTCTGGAGACCCCGCCGCTCTGAGGGAGCGGGGCCAGGAGGGAGCCCAGCATGCGCGTGCACGAGCCCACCGATCTCGATCAGGCACTGGCCCGGGCCGGAGACGGCGCATTCGCCATTGGTGCCGATGGCCGCATCGTTCTCTGGAACCGTGCCGCCGAAAGGATCCTCGGCTACCTGGGGCGCGAGGCGATCGGGCGCCTGTGCTGCGACGTCTTCGTCGGCCACGATGACAAGGGCAACCGGCTCTGCTACCAGGGCTGTCACGTCATGACGCTCGTGAAGCTCGCGGAGTCCATCCAGAACTTCGACATGCGGACCCGGACGAAGGCGGGACGCCCGGTGTGGCTCAACATCAGCACCCTCGTCCTGCCGGGGGAGCGCACCGCCTACGGTCTGGTGGTCCACATCTTCCGGGACGTCACGGCCTCGAAGGAGCTGCTGGCCATGGTCCACGAGCGGCTCTCGGCTCCGGTGGACGGCGATCAGGCCACGGTTCCGCTGACGCGTCGCGAGCTGGAGATCCTCCGCCTGATGGCCGGTGGTGCCCGCACCAAGATCCTCGCGGAGCGCCTCCACGTGAGCCCGGCGACGGTGAGGAACCACGTGCAGAACATATTCGGGAAGCTCGGCGTGCACAGCCGTCTCGAGGCGGTCGCGTATGCCAACCAGCGCCGGCTGCTGTAGCCCGCTGGCCATCGCCCGCGCGGGGCGGCCCGGTCCGCCACGGCCCGCGCCATGAGCTGGCTCGGCTGGAGCCTGGTCGGCTGCCTCCCCGGCCGGTTCGCCCTCCGGGACCTGCTCTTCTGCGGAGGTCAGCACTCCAAGCGCATGTACGAGGACAGGCCGTAGCCCCCAGGCGCCTGGCCCCGCCCTCCCGATCCTAAATTCCCCCCGGCGGTAGGCTGCCTCGAGCGGATACCAAGGCCCCCTGGGGCCGGCTGTAGGCGAATATGGGCTGAACGCACTAGAGAATTGAGGCATTACACTGATTCCAAGACCTCTCCGAACACTTTACTGTAAGCGCCGACCGAACAGCCGACCGGATGGAGGTTCTGGATGGCGATCGGAGAGCGATACGAGGGGATCCTCAGGGCGGCGGGCGAGGTGATCGCGCGTCGCGGGTTCCACCAGGCCTCGATCAGGGAGATTGCTCGAGCGGCCGGGCTGTCACTGGCGGGGCTCTACCACTATGTGGGGGGCAAGGAGGAGCTCCTCTTCCTGGTTCTCGACCGCTCCCTGGACCGACTCATCGCGAGCCTCGACTCGGCCCTGGCCGCAGCCCGCACCCCGGAGGGTCGTCTCCTCGCGCTGCTCCAGACCCACCTCGACTTCGGTTTCCACGACGCCCAGGCGCTCAAGATCATCAACCGCGACTACGACCTGCTGTCAGAACCCCAGCGGTCCGAGATCGCGACGAAGCGACAGTCGTATCTGCACCGAGGCCTGGCCGTGCTCCGCGACCTGGATCCGCGCGGCCGGTCCGGAGACGAGCTGCTGTCCGCCACCAACCTGTTGCTCGGCATGCTCAACGGCATCGCCACCCGCCCCTTCCTGCGCTCCGCCGAGGACGCCCGGGCCCTGGCGAACCAGGTCGGGGCGCTGTTCCTGTACGGGTTCCTTGAGACTTCCGCCGATCGGGAGGGCGCTCCCGAGGGCGGCCTGAGGAGGCCAGCATGAGCGCTGAGGCGATCATCGAACGCTGCCGCGAACTCGTGGGCCAGCCGCTCGGAGCAGTGGCTGAGCAGTGGAAGGCGCAGCACCCGGGCGGGAGGGCCGTCGCGGTCTATCCGGTGTGGGCGCCAGCCGAGATCATCCACGCGGCCGGGATGCTCCCGCTGTCGCTGCTGGGCGGCGGCACCTCCGTCGAGCTCACCCACGCCGACGCCCGCTTCCAGTCCTTCGTCTGCTCCATCGCCAAGTCCTCGCTGGAGCTGGGCTTCCAGGGGCAGGTCAAGGGCGTGGACGGCTTCGTCTACTCGAACATCTGCGACGTGGCCCGGAACCTCAGCAGTATCTATCAGCGCAACTTCCAGGACGTCTTCGTCGAGTATCTGCACCTGCCGCAGAACTCCACATCGGCTTCCGTGGCCACCTACTGCGCCGCGGAGCTGCGCCGTCTGGCCGAGGGCTTCCAGCGCACCTTCGGGCTCAGCGTGACGCCCACCGCGCTCAGCAAGAGCATCGACACCTACAACGCCCTCCGGGCCCGCCTCCGGGCGCTCTACGCCTTCCGGATCGAGGAGCCCCAGAAGCTGTCCACCCCGGACATGTACGCGGTGATTCGAGCCGCGAGCCTGGTGCCGCCCGACGAGGGCATCGCCCGGCTCGATACCCTCCTGGCGGAGCTGCCCCAGCGCAGTGCCCGGCCCCGCGACCGGCTCCGGGTGGTGATCGAGGGTGCCTTCTGCGAGCAGCCCCCTCTCGGGCTCCTCGAAGTGGTGGAAGAGGCCGGCTGCTACGTGGTCGAGGACGACCTGATGCTCGGCTGGCGCTGGTTCACCGGCGACGTCGGCGGCGACGGCGACCCCTTCGAGCGGCTGGGGGCGGCCTACGTGAACCAGGCGGTGCCCTCCTCGACACGACACGAGAGCCGGGAGCACCGTTCCCAGGGCCTCATCGAGAAGGTGCGCCGGTCGAAGGCGCAGGCCGTGATCTTCATGCCGGCCAAGTTCTGCGAGCCGGCGCTGTTCGACTACGTGCTCATGCGGCAGGGGCTGGAGCGCGCGGGGATCCCGCACATGCTGGTCGAGTTCGAGGAGAAGATGTGGACCTTCGAGCGCAGCCGCAACGAGATCGAGACCTTCGTCGAATCCATGATGTTCGACTAGTGCCGGGCCGATGAACTTCGCCAGACTTCGTTCTCGGTCGGCGCGGGCGCTCAACGTACATCTAGTACGCCTCGCGCCCGCGCCTCCCTCGAGCCTCGTCTGGCTCGTTCCTCGGCCCGGCACCAAGCGCCCCTACACACTGACAAGCCGGGTCCTGGCCACGCAAGGCTGATAGGGAGGAACGTATGCCGGCGCAAGTGACGGAACGACAGTACCAGGGGCAGGTCCACGAGCAGTCGCGCCAGCTCATGTCCGCGTGGATGGACGAGCTGGGACGGGCGGAAGCCGAGGGGGTGGCCACCGGCGCCCTGATGATCTCGGGCAATTGCGTGGAGTTGCTCCGCGCCTGCCATGTCCTCCCGATGTTCCCCGAGGTCACGGCGCTCCAGAATGCCATCCGGAAGAAGTCGCTGCCACTCATCCTCAAGGCCGAGCAGGCCGGCTACTCCAGCGACAATTGCGCCTACGTCAAGGCCGACATCGGGCTCTTCCTCGAGGGCGGCATGGGACCGGGCAGGCCGATCCCCTTCCCGACGA